>JAFMQQ010000073.1 GCA_017354595.1 Micromonosporaceae bacterium | reverse complement strand
CCGGAAGTTCCGCGTCGGCGCACGGCCGGAAGTCGGCCATCCCCACCGCCCAGTCCGGCGGGGGTATCGGCACCCGGGACGCCTCGCGACCCGATACCCGGCGGACTCCGGTACCCGGGACCGCGGCGAGCGACTCCAGCTCGGCCAGCGACTGGGTGCTCCAGCGCACCACCCGCGCCTCGGTCACCAGGTACGGACTCCAGATGGCGCCTGCCGCGCAGGACGTGGTGGCGTGCGGGGACTCCTTTGTCAGTATCCGGACCGGAAAGCCAGCCTCGGCGAGGCAGATGGCCGTGGTCAGTCCGGATACACCCGCGCCGATGACAAGAACATCTGGCCAGGGGCGCATCCCCTGACAGTACGGCAAACCCGGTCACGGAGTGAATACAGATTGTTGCATAGATCCATGCCATAGGGTGCAATGCTGGTGCCGGATCACCACAGGAAACCGCGGAGGCAGGATGAGCGACGGGCCCGACGCGATGGTGGTCCTCGGCGAGGTACACACTGGACTGCTGCAGAACTCAACCCCACTGCCGCCGGTCGCGACCGAACAGCTGCTCAGCCTGCTGCAGGGCGAGCGGGTACGCCGGGGCGAGCGGCCGATCGCCCACGCTACCTCCCCCGACCTGCTCACCGGCGTCGATACCCGGTTGGCCACGGCGACCGGTACGAAGGTGCGCGGCGTGGGTACCGTCGCCACCCGGGCGGCGCTGACCGGCGGGCATGTGCTGCAGGCCAGTAGCGTCACCCGGCTGGCCCGCGCCGGCGTGGCGCGCCGGCTGCCGTGGTCGCACTATCTCGCCCGGCCTGGGTACATCGAGGTCTCCGGCCGGGCCACCGCGCTGGATCTGGCCGACGCCTTCACCAGTGCGCAGCCGGCAGCGGGCGCCGGGAGGGCAGGCCAGGACCAGGATGCGGTGCTGGACCTCGGCGCGGTCAGCACCCGCATGGTGGATGCGATCCAGGCCTCGCCGCGGATCGACCGGCGACCGCCACTGCGCGCCGCCCGGACCAAGTTGCGCTGGGCCGCCGTTGTCGCGCAGCCGCCGCTGGCCAGCCCGTTGCGGCTGCGCCTGGAGCCGGCGGCGCTGCGTACCCTCCGGCTGGTCTGCGGGAAGGATCAGATCGCCGGCGTGGCCGACTTCTGCGCGGACCTGGCGTTGCACGACTGGCTGCTCACCACGCTGCTGCGCCTGATCGAACGCAGCCGGATCGGCATCGAGACCGGCGACGCCGTGCTCGACCGGCTGCGCCCGGCCGTGGACCACCTGCTCCACCTGTGGATGCCGGCCGCCCGGCTGCCCGCCCCGGTTACTCCACTATGGACAGTCCTGGAACACACGCCCGGCTTCACCCGGCAATGGCAGGCGTGTGTCGCGCGGATCCGGGACCAGATGGCGCTTCGCGCCATAACCCTGCTCGGCGCACGGGAGCAGCAGGCGTGACCAGCGGGAGCCCGGACAACAGGCCCGACCGGATCAACCGGGCCCGCCTCCTGCTGAAGATCAGTGTTTCGCTGGCCACCGCGGCGCTGGCGTACCTGGTCACCAACTACCTCACCGAAGTCTTCGACATCCGCGAGCTGACCGGCCTGACGCTCTCCATCGTCATCGGCGGCGTCACGCTGATCATCCAGTTCCTGATCGAGTTCGGCGACCGGTTCGCCACCGTGGAGGCGGCACACGAGCGGCACGCCCAGCACATCGAGGAACTGGTACGCGCCGGTTTCTCGAAGATCAATGAGGCGACGGAGCTGTTCGGTCTGGTGGACGAGTCGGCGCTGCGCAGCGACGCGATCCAGCTGGTCCGGCACTCCACCCAGATCGACCCGGCGGCGCCACCGCTGTTCTTCCGCTTCGCGCAGCACGAGATCACCCGGATGTCGGAGTTCATCAAGGAACTGAGCGAGGGTGGCAACGTCACCTACGAGGGCGAGGACCGGGACTGGATGCTGGCCCTGGCCCGCAACGCGCGATCCAGTATCGACGCGACGAGCCTGTCCACTGTGGACGCCGGCGGGCGGGGCTTTGTCGACGATGGACTGTGGAGCAGCGACCTGGGGCAGCGCTACCTGGAGGTGCAGCGCGAGGCGATCCGCAACGGAGTACGCATCCGCCGGGTCTTCATCCTCGACCGGCCGGACCTGGCGCAGGACCCGGACCTGCGCAACGCCTGCCAGATCCAGCGGGAGCTGGGCATCGCGGTGCGGGTACTGGATGCCAGCGCGATACCGGGGATGCGCCGCACCTCGCTGTTCGACTTCATCCTCTTCGATGAGGTGATCAGCTACGAGGTCACCCCGGCCGCCCGGATCGACGGTGACATCCGGCCAGCGATCGTGAACACCCGGCTGGAGCTGCGCCCGTTGCGGGTACGGGACCGGATCCAGCGCTTCACCGACCTGTGGGAGTCGGCGAAAGAGGCCGACATCCCGTGACGGTACGGTGCCGCTTAGGCGGCGCCGGTGAAGACGTACTGGATCCGGTCGGCCAGCTCCGGCGAGAGTGACCAACCCTCGACGCCGGCGCGCCCGACGACCTGCTCCACCACGGCCTCATCCACCGCCACCTGGCTCAGGATGGTACGCACCGCGTGCTCGGTGGACAGGAACCGACTCTCCAGAATGGACAGTGCCCGGTACGCGCTGAACGGTGCGGCGCTCGGGTTGAGCTGGACCACCGCGGGCAGCCGGGTCCACTCGTCCGGGTACGGTCCGACCCACGGCCGGGGTACCGCCACCGGCGCACCCAGGCGGCGCAGCACACCCAACCGCAGCAGCTGCCAGACCGCCGCGAGGAAGGCGCAGGACCAGGTGCGCCCGCCCGGCCCCTCATCCCACAGCTGGACATCGACGAAGATCGAGTGGCGATTCGTCGCGTTCTCCACCGGTGGCGCCCAGGGCACCATCGCCTCCATCGCCTGCCCGGTCGAGGAGGGCGACCGCTGGCCGTTGCACAGCCAGCCGGCCTCGGTGACCGGCGGACGCGAACCGGTGGTACCCGGTGGTGGTTCGGCCACGATCCGCTCCTCGACCAGCCGGGCGATCGCCACCCCGTCGGCCTGCGCGCAGCCCGACTCGCGGGCCAGGTAGTCGATGCCCAACCCGCAATCGTCCGCGGCACGCAGCAGGTCGGGGAGTACCTGCGCCGGCGAGCTTCCCGGGCCGAAGTAGTCGTCCACCAGGAAGGTGGTACTGATCCGGGGGGTACGACCCGGTAGCGACGCCGCGCAGATCTCCCGGGCCGCCCGCGCCCACGGCGCTACCTCGCGGAAATGCCGGCGCAGCGCCTGCGGTCCGGCGGCGAAATCCTCGAAGTACAGGTGGCCCAGCTCGATGGAGAGGTGGGCCAGCGGCAGCGACTGCACCCGGTGCTCGGCGCTCGCCTCCTGGAACACCGCCCCGGCCGCTGCCTCGACCGTCACCGGCCCCCCGTCGGTCACAGGCCCTCCCACGCCAAGTCGTCATCCAGCCGCTTCGCCAGCAGCTTGAAGGCCTCCACAGTGGACGAATTGGCGACCTCGGTGAGCGCCACGTCGTCGTCGGAGATCAGCTGCTCGCGCCACTGCAGGACCGGATCCAGCGGTACCGAACCGAGCATCGCCGTCCGGCCGATGCCCAGCTGGCTGGCCAGGCGGCGCAGGTCGTAGTTGCAGTCGCGGAGCCAGGCCACCTGGGCCGGGCGCAACCCGGCCAGCTCCTCCGAGTTCGGGTCGACGACCGCGGTGCGGACGAACCGGATCGCCCGGCGCAGCCGGTCGGAGTCGTGACCCCGGGCCGTACCAGCGTCGATGATGCCGCGCTCGCCGAAGACGAGTGCCGCCGCGGCGAGGATGTGCTGCCGGGTCCACCGGTGGAAGACCAGCCACCGGGTGGTCAACCCGCGCAGGGCCGGCTCCGCGGTCGCGGCCAGCGCCATGTCCGTCGCGTACGACCGGCCGGCGGAAAGGTCCACAAGCGACAGATCGAACTCGGCCTCCAGCCGGAGGAACAGGTCCACGCAGCGGCGTACCATCTCCGGGCTGACCGAGAACTCGCCGCCGGCCGCGTCGCCCGGCAGGATGACCATCCGGCCCGCACCCGGCGGCTGGCTGCGCAGCACCTCACGGTCGGACTCGGACCAGACATCCAGCATCCGCGGCTCCGGAATCTCGCCGCGCAGGTAGGAGTGCAGGCCGCCGGCGGCGGTACCGTGTGTGATGCTGTCGATCTGGAAGATCGCGCCGGCGGTCGGCGAGCCGAAGTCGAAGTCCACATAGGACACGTCCTTGCCGGAGAGGGCCCGGCGGTAGACCACGTTGCTGCTGGTCACCGAGCGACCGGTGCCGCCCTTGTCGGAGGTGGCGAAGACCAGCATGCTAAGCCGTTCCGCTGGCGTCCAGCCGGGCCGAAGCGAGCCGGCGCAGGTCGCGCAGCACGTCCATGGCGAGTACCGCCGCGGTGCCCGGCAGCTCGGAGCGCGTCTCATGCGCCCGGCGCAGGGTGGCCCGTACCGTCTGCAGTGCGGTCCCCATCGACGGCCCGGCCTCGGCGGAGACGCTGAGCAGCTCCTGGTCGAAGAGGTGGTCCGCCTCGGCGAGCAGGTCGCCGGCGAGGTCGGCGAGCACCGGGCTGGGCAGCGGCGGACCGGCGACCAGGTCGGCCGCGGCGACCAGGCAGCTGACCACCCGCTCGGTGTAGTACCACGAAGGCTGGTCGCCACCCGGCTTCAGGTCTTCATAGATCTGGCTCGGCTGGTCCCACAGCTGCGCCGCGGGCCCGCCGGCCATCCGGCGGCGCAGCAGGTGACCCTCCCAGATCTGGTCGGCGAGGGCGATCGTCCGGCCCCGGGTCGGGATGTCGCGCAGCAGGCCCGCCACCCGCAGGGTCTGCTTGAGCAGTTGCGGCGCGAAGTCGGCGAGGTACCAGGTGAGCCGCTGCCCGCCGAGCGCCTCGCTGCCCTCCAGTACCAGCTCGAACCCCGGCTGGTGCAGCGATACGGCCGGATCCCGGGGCAGCGGCCGCCGGGTGATCCGGGCCCGCGCGCCGAGCTCGCGCAGCAGCTCCGCCACCCGCTGCAGGTCCGAAGTGGACGCTCGCCGGCTGGCCAGGTCGTTGATCATGATCGAGGCGATCAGGAGGGTGAGGTAGTCGGACTCGAAGCCGTCGGTGGTACGCCAGGGCATGCTCTCCAGCGGCCAGGTACCGCGGCCGAAGCGGGCGATCCGCGACCAGTACGACTGGGTCAGGTCCCACCGGATCTGCAGCGCCCGGGCCAGGGTCTGCTGCTCGTCGTCGAGCAGGCCGAGGATCCGGGTGCGGTCGGAGAACAGGTCCTGGATGCAGTCCAACGCGACAACGGTGAAGTAGAGGTAGGGCAGCGGCTCGGCCACACCGTCGGGCTGCGGTACCTGCTGGGCACCCACCTCGATCCGTGGCGCCCCGGCGATGATCCCCCACGACCAGCCGCACTCGAACAGCTTGTTCTCGTTGTCCAGGTCGGTGACCTGCCCGATGCCGACGGTCAGGTCGCGCAGCCCGGCCTTGATCTCGCGCAGCTCCCGCTGCAGGTCGTCGACGACCTGGCGCATGGTCAGCTGCCGCTGGTTCACCATCCGGCACAGGTTCTGGCCGTACTCCGAGCTCACATCGAAGGTGTTCACCGCGAAGCTGCGCAGCAGGCCGAGCATGGCGGCGGTCAACCGCTGGCTGGCCAGCGACTCCAGCTCCTCGACCGCGCGGCGCAGCGCATCCCGGCGTACCACGTTGCGGAAGACGCGGACGAAGCCGATGCTGGCCAGGGCGAGCCGGATCGAGACCGAGTAGGAGTCCACCACGTTCAGCGTGAGCTGCTCGGGCGTCGGCTCCTGCGCTCCGGCGGAGAAGTAGCTGCCGCCGGAGAAGACCGGGGCGCCCGACTCGTCGGTGTAGGCCTGGAAGTACTGGGTCAGTACCTGGATCAGCAGCTGTGGGATCTCGACGCTGTCGCCGAGGGCCGCCACCGCGTCCAGCACATCCTCGGCCGTCTCGTCCGGCAGGTCGACCTTGAAGGTGGTGATCTGGGTCGCCGGACCCATGAGGCAGAGTATCTGCTCCGCGTCGGAGATCGAGTTGCGTTGATCCCGGCCGCCCCACTGCCAGGAGTCGCCGGGGTAACAGGTGCGGGCCACCGCCCGCCAGACCTCGAGCAACTGCTGGCGCGGTTGGATCCTCATCTCCGCCGACCACCCGCCTCGCTCAGCTCTTGGCGCGACCCGCCTTTCCGAGCGCGAGGATCATTCCGTGGTACCCGTCGCGGAGAGGCTTCTCCGACCGGACCGGAAAGATCGAAACGTCGTCGGCGAGGGGCTCCAGGAGTTCTTTGACGTCCCTTTTGCTGACCGCTACGGCCGGAAAGGGAATCGGACCTACATAGTAACCCGAGGAGTCCTGCATGAAAGCCGCCGCGAACGGCGCGCCCGGCCGGAGCGCGCCGATGAAGCGCCGCACGGCGGTCTGGAACTCGCGCCGCTGTTCCGAGATCGACTCGGCGACGAAGAACATCGTGCCGAGATCGAACTGCCTGGGCCGGAGATGGAAGATGTTGCCCCACCGCACGACCACCCGCTCCGGCAGCAACTGGTCGGGGTCGACCTCCCGGTAGGCGCGGCGGGTGCGCAGTACCGCCCAGAACGCCTCCCACCGGCGCGACCAGCTCTTGATCTCCCGTTGTAGCCAGGCGACGTTGGACCGGCCGTACTCCCACAGCACGACCTTCCGGCAGAACGGCAGCATGGTCAGCATCGGGTAGAGGTTGGCGCCCGCCCCGACATCGACACCCGTCTCGACCGGACGGGCCGGATCGAGCGCGCCGGCGAAGTAGTCGCGGACAATCTGCAGGATGCGCCGATCGTCGTCGCGCAGCTCGGTGTAGTTGTTCTTGACATATACCTCGGGATCGAAGCTGTCCCAGGGATAGGCCGCGTTTTCCTTACCACTGGTCGGGGCCAGGGCATCGACGGCGACGCCTGCACGTCCTTGCCGGGTCATGCTCGGGCTCCTATTGTTCCTGCGGCCTAGGCTGCCGGCCGGGTGGGCGGAGCCGGCACAGTATTGGTAGCCCACCGAATCGAGCGCGACTGGTGGACGCGAAAGTTCTTGCGGCACACGGAGACTCTCCGCGACCCACTTGATGCAGGGTAACGCGCGGTAACAACTTGTTGACAGGCCAATGAGCCATGTTTTTGGGCAGTCCTCGTCCTGTCAACGAACCGACATCGCATTCGACATCTGTTCGCCGGTTTCACGTTCTGCAAAGCCGGCCGCCGGTCACCATACCCGGAGGTGCCCGGAGGTGCAGGTTCCATCAATGGCACAAGATGATAACGGTACCCCTCCGGGCGTGACGGCGCGGTCACACTCCACTTCGGACAGACTGCGCCTCGACCACCGCCGCGGCGAGCCGGCGGATGCCCTCGGCGAACAGCTCCGGGGCGACCATGGAGAAGGACAGGCGCAGGTACTCCTGTGCCGGGCCGGCCGCGCCGGGCAGGAAGCAACGGGCGCCGGGCAGGTAGCCGACGCCGTGCCGCTCGGCGACCGGGAGCAGCGCGCCGGTGTCCACACCGGACAGCCGCAGCCAGAGGAACCAGCCACCCGCCGGTACCGCGAACCGGGCGGCCGGCAGGTGTTCGGCCACCGCGCGGACCAACGAGTCCCTCCGGTACCGGTACCGCTCGCGCACCCGGCCGAGGTGCTCGTCGTACGCCCCGGTGCCACCGAACCATCCCATCGCCACCGCGTTGGTGTGGTTTACTCCACCGCCACTGTCCACATAGCCCCGATCGGCGAGCCGGGCCACGAACTCCTCGGTCGCGCAGAGGAAACCGAGCCGGATGCCGGGTGCCACCGTCTTGGCGAACGAGCCGAGCCGGATCACCTCGCCCGCCTCCGCCAGACCGTACAGCGAGCGTGGCGCCGGGGCGTCGTACGCCAGCTCCCGGTAGGTGTCGTCCTCGACCAGCAGCAGTCCGCGGCGGCGGGCCAGGCGTACCAGCGCCAGCCGGCGCTGCTGCGGCAGGCAGCCACCGGTCGGGTTGTTGTACGTCGGCACCAGGTAGAGCAGTGGCACCCGGACACCCTTGGCGCGCAAGGCATCCAGTAGCTTCGCCGTCTCATCCGGGAGCAGGCCGTGCTCGTCGGCGGGCGCCGGTACCAGCCGCGCATGGTCGGCGAGCACCCGCAGCGCGAGGTGGTAGGTGGGCGAGTCGACCAGCACCGCGTCGCCCGGCCGCAGCACCAGCGAGGCGACCAGCTCCAGCGCGTGCGAGGCACCGGCGGTGACGAAGACCTCGCCCGGCCGGATCACCCGCCCGTCCGCGGCGCCGAGCCGGTCGCAGAGCCAGCGCAGCAGCGGGCCGGGTCCGGTCGGGTGGCCGTACATCAGGGCATCGCTGCCGTACTCGCGCAGCCCGCCGGCGACCGCCTGCGCCCACGCCGCCACCGGCAACGCGCCGGCCGCCGGGTACCCCTGGGCGAGTTCGATGATGCCGGGGCGCAGCCTCGCCTGGCTCACCGGCAGTCGCATGCCCGCAACGGTACCGGTCAGGGGTGCAGGGCCAGTCCCTTGGTCGCCTTGTCCACCTCGCCCCGCCGGCCGTGTACCGCCACCCCGGCCAGCGCCAGCTTCTCGGCCGGCACCGCGCGTACCGCCGCCCGGTTGTCCTCGTCGTTGCCGGTACCGAACAGCTCCTCGGTGAAGACCGCCAGCCCCAGCCCGCGATCCAGCGCCTGCCGCCAGACCCGGCGCAGCCTCTCACCGCCGGCGGCGAAGACCAGTACCGGCTGCTTGAACATCGGCAGGTACCGGTTGCCCGAGCCGTCCTGGTGCGCCTCCCCCATCACCTCCGCCCGGCCGCCAGCCACCGCGCTGGCGAGGAAGGCGGTCATGTTCAGCCGTTGCCAGACCGGCAGGTCGTCGCGTACCACGATGGCAATCTTGTTCTCGAACCGCACCCGACCAGGCTGCCGTGACCAAGCCAACGGCGTCTTGTACGCCGGTGCAGTGCAGGATGCCGGGTTGGGCGGGAGGATTGCGGTTGTGGGCGGGGAGTGGGTGCGGTACCGGCGGGTGGACGGCCGGGCGCTGGAGGCGATGCACGCTCGCTTCGAGCGGCATGTCTACCACGCACACAGCCACGACACGTACTCCGTCGGGGTGACCGAGGCCGGTGCGCAGGAGTTCACCTGCCGCGGCGGGCGGCACGTCAGCGCGACCGGAATGGTGATGGCGTTCAACCCGGATGAACCGCACGACGGCCGGTCCGCCGGGCCGCCCGGCTTCACCTACCGGATGGTCCACATTGGACCCGAACTGCTGCTCGACGTACTCGCCGAGG
Source organism: Micromonosporaceae bacterium (assembly GCA_017354595.1). Taxonomy (GTDB): domain Bacteria; phylum Actinomycetota; class Actinomycetes; order Mycobacteriales; family Micromonosporaceae; genus DATEJJ01. Next base: position 103 of record JAFMQQ010000073.1, on the reverse strand, counting down.
ACCTGCACCGCCCCGCGCGCCGGCCACTGTTCGCGGCGCCGGTACTGGACGACCGGCGGGTGGCGGCCGCGGTACGGCGGCTGCACGCCGCGCTGCTGGCCGG
>JAFMQQ010000453.1 GCA_017354595.1 Micromonosporaceae bacterium | reverse complement strand
GGCCGCGGCGGCGGGCGCCGGTTGCGCGGCGGCCGGCGGGTCAGGGGCGACGGGTGGCTCTGCGGCCACCGGTGGCTCTTCGGCGACCGGCGGGATCGGCCTGGTGGGTTCGCTGTCCGTGGACATCGCGTGCTCCTGGTCTGCGAGGGATGCGGCCAACCGCCGGCGGAAGAAGTGGTGCCGGCTCCCAGAAGTGTGCCTCCATCGGCTGTGAGAGTGCTGGGAGCAAGGCGGCAACTGGCCAGCAGGAGTTGCGCCTGCGCGCGGCCAGCGAACCTGGTCGGCCCGGCGGAGCGACCGGACGCATGGCAGTCTGTCGGCATGGACGACACGCAGATCCTGCACCGCATCGGCGAGCTGGTCGAGGAGGAGCACCAGTTGCGTACCAGGCAGCAGCGGGGCGGCATGGACTCCGCCGCGGAGCAGGCCCGGCTGCGCCAGCTCGAAGTGGCCCTGGACCAGTGCTGGGACCTGCTGCGGCAGCGGCGGGCCGCGCGGGACAGCGGCGGCGATCCCGGTGCCGCCAAGCCCCGTCCGGTCGGCGAGGTCGAGGGCTACATGCAGTAGTCCAGCAGCTGCGCCAGTCTCGGCGCCACGCCCCAGGCCCGCACCAGCTCCGCGTACTGCTCCTGCTGCGCGGCGGTCGGTGCCCCAGCGCCCAGGCGGGCCCGCAGTAGCACATTGCGCGGAGTGTGCCGGGACTCGACGAACTCCACCACGTCGGTTTGGTACCCGTACAACCGCAGCAGAGCTGCGCGCAGGCCGTCGGTCAGGACGTCCGCCAGCCGCTCGCGCAGGATCGGCTGCCGGACAATCATCTGGTACGCCAGCGGAGCCGCGCTGCGCTTGAGCTGCGCGGCTATGTCATGGTGGCAGCACGGCGCGGCGAGCACCGAGGTGGACTCCCAGCGCACCGCCCGGGCCAGTGCCTCATCGGTCGCCGTGTCGCAGGCGTGCAGCGCCAGTACGGTATCCGCCTGCGGTACCGGCGCGTCGAGGATCGTACCGGCGACGAACCGCACCCGGTCGGCGCAGCCCAACTGCTGCGCCAGTGCCGTATTGCGCGCCCGCTGGTCCTCGCGGACATCGACTCCGGTGACCGTGGTCTGGAAGCCCTGCGCGGTGAAGTACCGGTACGCCGCGAAGGTGAGGTACGCGTTGCCGCAGCCGAGGTCGACCACGTGCCCGGGATCACCATCCACTGTGGACGCGATTGCCCGCAGGAAGGCGTCCACCTGGCGCCGTTTGGCCGCACTCCCACCCAGCACGGTGAACAGCGGGTCGCCCGGATCCAGCAGGTGCTCCCTGGCCCGGTCGTGCGCCGCCGGCAGCGGCGCGGCCACCGCCGCCGAGCGGTGCACCTGCGCCTCACCCTTCCTGGTGACCCGCAGCTGCAGGGTCCCCGCCGCGGTCTCCACATGCCAGTTGCCGAACGGTTCGCGCAGCAGCTCGTCGACGGCGCTGGCCGCCGGCTCGCCCCAGGCGCAGTTGCGGGTCGCCGGCCGTACCCCGTCGGAGGTGACCACCTGCAGCGCACCGCCAGCCTTCAACGAGACCGGTCGCAGCTCGGCCCGTACCCAGCGCGGCCGGGCGTCCCGGCGGTGTCCCGCGGCGACCGCACGCCGCAGCCCGACCGGATCCAGCAGCGCGGCGCGTATCTCGGCTAGCGCCGGGTCGAGCGGCTCGGGCATCTCACGCCGCGGTGTCCGTACCCCCGGCGGATCGCCCACCACGACGGCGCCGGCGGCGGCGCGGCTTGGCCGCAGCCGACTCGGCGGCCGCCTCCACAGTGGATGTATCTGCTGCGGGTCCATCTACTGTGGACTGGTCCACTGTGGATCCGGTAGCCTCGCCGATCCGCCGCCGGCGCCGGCGTGGTGTCTTCGGCTGAGCGCCACCACCGTCCGATGTGGATGCCCGGCGGGCGCGCCCGCCGGTACGCCGCCGGCCACCGCCGAGGTCGACCTCGACCTCGGCCGACAGCCCCACCCGGGTGCGCTCGGCACTGGGCAGCGTACCGGTGACCGACCCGGCGATACCGAGGTCGGTGAGCAGGTGCGGCGAGGTGTGGTACGTCTCCGGCGGGTCGGGGAGCTCCAGGCCCAGCGACTTGTCGATCAGCCGCCAGCGCGGCATGTCCTCCCAGTCCACGAAGGTGACCGCGACACCGCTGGCACCCGCCCGGCCGGTGCGCCCGATCCGGTGGGTGTACTGGTCGGGGTCGTCCGGGCAGTCGTAGTTGATCACGTGGGTGACGCCCGTGACGTCCAGCCCGCGGGCGGCGACGTCGGTGGCGACCAGCACATCGACCTTGCCCGCACGGAACGCGCGCAGCGCCCGCTCCCGGGCACTCTGCCCCAGGTCGCCGTGTACCGCCGCCGCGGCGAAGCCACGGAAGTCGAGGTCCTCGGCGACCCGGTCGGCGTTCCGCTTGGTCCGCGTGAAGATCATCGTCAATCCCCGCCCGCCCGCCTGCAGGATGCGGGCAACGATCTCGAGCTTGTTGAGCGGATGGGTGCGGTAGATGATCTGGCGGGTCTGCGGCGACGGGCCGGTCCGGCTGTCGTGCCCGGCGTGGATGGTCACCGGTCGGCTCAGGAACCGGCGGGCCAGCGCCACGATCGGCTCCGGCATGGTGGCCGAGAAGAGCATCGTCTGGCGCTGCTGCGGCAGCATCGCGAGGATCTTCTCGACGTCCTCGAGGAAGCCCAGATCGAGCATCCGGTCCGCCTCGTCCAGCACCAGCTGGCGGATCTGGTCCAGCTTCAGCTGCCGACCCTTGGCCAGGTCGAGCAGGCGGCCGGGGGTACCGACCACGATCTCGACGCCCTTGGCCAACGCCTCGGTCTGTGGCTCGTACGCCACGCCGCCGTAGATCGCCAGCACCCGTACGCCACGGGTCCGCCCGGCCCGCGAGATGTCCCGGGCCACCTGCAGGCCCAGCTCCCGAGTGGGTACCACGACCAGCGCCTGCGGCCGCCCGTCGCCGACCGGGCCCGCCGGGTCCCGGGGCGTGACGACCGCCTCCAGCAGTGGTATGCCGAAGCCGAGCGTCTTGCCGGTGCCGGTGGGTGCCTGGCCGATCAGGTCGGTACCGCGCATCGCGATCGGCAGCGCGTACTCCTGGATCGCGAAGGTCCGGATGAACCCGTCATCGGCCAGCGCGGCCACCGTCTCCGGGCGTACCCCGAGATCCTCGAACGTGGGGCTGTCCGGGCGCACGGGCGCCAGCCCCTCAACGGGTGCGGTCGGTGTTGTCTCTGTTTCGGTTGTCTCTGGTTCAGTTGTCATCGGGTGATGGGGGTCCTCTGCTACCGGTGCGCCCCAACCTCGATTCCCCAGGGGCGCGATCAGATGTAGCGGCGGCCGCGGGCGATGCTGACTGGTGATGGTGCGTGGTGATGGTGCCTGGTGCATCGCGGGCCACTCGCTCGACGCGGTCCCCGGTCCGAAGGGTTCGACTCACTGGAGTCCGCATCAACGCTGACGATCCTACCCCGGCTACCATACGGCGTTGCAGTACGCCGCGACGGGCTGTGACGAATTGCCCGCGGGTTGCGCGCCGGCGCCCGGCAGCACGCCACCCCCACGCGGGGCTGGATGGCCCAGTCGTGCCCTTCTGTCCGGTGCACGGGCGGCGCGACGTGGGCTCCGCTGAAGCGATCTCGCGAGTAGCGTATGGACGTGTCC
>JAFMQQ010000452.1:3266-3698 GCA_017354595.1 Micromonosporaceae bacterium | reverse complement strand
CGAGTCGGCCCGCGACGTGGGTGGCGTGGCGTACGTCGGCACCGAGGCGCCCGGCGGCACCTCGGCCAACGACGTGCGTACCCTCGCCCAGGAGATCCGGGGGCGGATCCCGGCCCGCCGACCGGCGGTGGTCGCGGTGGCGGCCCGGTCGGCCGGCAAGGCCTCGCTGGTGGTCGCCGTCAACGGTGCCGGCCGGGACCGTGGCCTGTCCGCGACCGATCTGGTCAAGGGCGCACTCTCCGGGCGGGGCGGCGGCAACGCCGACCTGGCCCAGGGTGGTGGCGCCGCGGCCGAGGACGCACCGGTGCTGCTGTCGGCGGTGGAGAAGCTGATCGCCGGACAGCCTTGACCGAGCCGGCTCCACCCGCCCCGCCGTTCCAGCGCGGCGTACGGCTCGGCGTCGACGTGGGCAAGGTCCGGGTCGGGGTGGCG
>JAFMQQ010000452.1:0-3256 GCA_017354595.1 Micromonosporaceae bacterium | reverse complement strand
GGGGTCGCGATCAGCGACCCCGACGGCATCCTGGCCACCCCGCTGGCGACGGTACCCCGCGACCTCAGCCGCCATCGCCGGGACATCCAGGTCATTGCGGACCTCGTTCGCGAGCATGCCGCGGTCGAAGTGATACTCGGGCTGCCGGTGTCGCTGTCTGGACAGGAGAGCCATGCCGCCATCGAGGCGCGCGCGTACGGGCAGCTACTCTCTGTCGCGATAGCGCCCGTTCTCGTAGTGCTCACCGACGAGAGGATGTCGACGGTGCTCGCCTCCCGTAGGCTGACCGAGCGAGGCGTTCGAGGACGGCGTCACAGGGCGGTGGTCGACCAGATGGCCGCAGCAGAGATCCTGCAGCGCTACATCGACGCACAGCGGAGGCGTACCACATGATCGACGAGCTGGATCTTGGCTTCGACGACTACGACCGCGCGCCGCGGCACCGCCGTGGGCAGCGCGGTGGTCGGCCCGGCAAGCGGCGCGGCCGGTCGTTCGCCGCATTCTTCCTGGCCTTCATCCTGCTGGGGATCCTGGGCGTCGGCGGCTACTTCGGCTACGGCATCGTGAAGCCCTTCTTCAGCGTCGAGGACTACACCGGCTCCGGAGACGGATCGACGACTGTCAAGGTGTCCAATGGCGACACCGCCACCGATATCGCCAACAGCCTGTACCGCGCGCAGGTGGTCAAGAGTTCACAGGCGTTTGTGAACGCGGCCAAGGCCGACAGCCGGTCCAAGTCGATCGAGGTGGGTTTCTACAAGCTGCACCTGCACATGAAGGCGAGCCTCGCGCTGGATGCGATGCTGGCCCGGGACAAGAACGGCGTGCTGGCCAACCGGGTCGCCAACGGGATCACCATCCCGGAGGGCACGATCACGCTCGACGTGTACGCGAAACTCTCCAAGGCGACCAACATCCCGGTCAGTGACTTCGTGGCGGCCGCGCAGGACCCGGTCGCGCTCGGCATCCCCAGCTGGTGGTTCAACCGGACCGACCGCAAGCCGGCGCTCAAGCCGCTGTCCCTGGAGGGCTTCCTCTATCCGGCGACCTACGAGTTCGAGCCGGGGCTGACCGCCAAGCAGATCCTGGAGAAGATGGTGGCGAAGTTCCTGGATGTCACCACCCAGCTCGGCTTCGTGAACGCGGTCAAGAACCTGAACATCAGCCCGTACGAGGCCCTGGTCGCGGCCTCCATCGCGCAGGTCGAGGCGCGGTACCCGCAGGACATGGCCGGAGTGGCGCGGGTGCTCTACAACCGGTCCTACAAGAGCTTCGCGTGCAACTGCCTGGGACTGGACAGCGAGGTGAACTACTGGCTGCGCATCAGCGGGCAGAAGCCGGCGGCCTCCGGTGATCTCCGGGTGTCGCAGTTGCACGACCCGAAGGACCCGTACAACACGCACGACAAGCCGGGTCTGCCGGCCGGCCCGATCAGCAACCCGGGCCAGGACGCGCTGGCCGGGGCGATGAACCCGCCGAAGAGCAACTACTACTACTTCCTGGCCATCGACAACCAGGGCCACACAAAGTTCGCGACGACCAACGCCCAGTTCTGCCTGCTGACCCGCCAGGCGAAGGCGAACGGTGTCAACATCAGCACCTGTTGACCGGCGGGCGGCCGTGCTCGGCAAGCCGGTCGCGCACTCGCTCTCTCCGGTGCTGCACAATGCCGGGTACGCCGCCGCCGGCCTGACCGGCTGGAGCTACACCGCGATCGAGTGCGCCGAGGCCGAGCTGCCGGCACTGGTCACCGGGCTGGGTAGCGAGTGGGCCGGCCTGTCGCTGACCATGCCGCTGAAACAGGTCGCCCTCTCGGTCGCCGCCGAAGTGTCCACAGTGGCCGCCACGCTGGGCGCGGCGAACACGCTGGCGCGTGGGTCCGGTGGCGCCTGGTACGCCGAGAACACCGACGCGCCCGGCATGGTGGACGCGCTGCGCGGCGCCGGAGTCTCCACTGTGGACACCATGGCGATCCTCGGCGCCGGCGGTACCGCCCGGGCGGCACTGGCCGCCGCCGCCTCGCTGGGTGCGCGGCTGGTGAACGTGTACGCCCGCCGCGCCAGCGCCGTCGACGAGCTGCGGCCGGCCGCCGAGCGGCTGGGCCTGCGACTGTCGCATGTGGACTTCGCCAGCGTAGCCGGGTGCGGGTCGGCGGATGTGGTCGTCTCGACGGTACCCCGCGGGGTGGCCGACCCGCTGACGGTGCCGTGGCGGCCAGGCTGCGTACTCTTCGATGTGCTGTACGACCCGTGGCCGACCCCGCTGGCCGCATCGGCTGCGGCGGCCGGGGTACCGGTCGTCTCCGGTCTGGAACTGTTGCTGGCTCAGGCGGCCCACCAGTTCGTGCTCTTCACCGGCGTACCGGCGCCGGTGGATGCGATGCGGGAGGCACTGTTCGCCGCTGCCGCGCGCCGCTAAACCGGTTGTCTGTACCGAGTGGACAGTGAAATCGTCGGTGCATGGCGCTGCGGCCGGAGATTCTGGAGTACTACCGGCAAGGCGGTGAGCGGGACCGGTTGGCCGCCGGCACGGGCCGGCTGGAGTACCTGCGAACGCTCGATGTGCTGACCCGGATCCTGCCGCCCAGCCCGTCCTCAGTGCTGGATGTCGGCGGCGCCACCGGCGTGTACGCCCGCCCGCTCGCCGAGCTCGGCTACCGGGTGCGGGTCGTCGACCCGGTACCCGAACACGTCGCCGAGGCTGCCTCTCTGCCCGGGGTGACCGCGGCGCTCGGCGACGCCCGGCAACTGGCGGCGCCGGACGCGAGCGTGGACGCCGTGCTGCTGCTCGGTCCGCTGTACCACCTCCAGCAGCGGGCCGACCGGGTGGGCGCGTGGCGGGAGGCGGCCCGGGTGGTCCGGCCGGGCGGCGTGGTGGCGGGAGCGTCGATCAGCCGGTTCGCCTCGCTCTTCGACGGTCTGCTCCGGGATCTGTTCCGCGATCCCGGGTACCGCCCGGTCGTCGAGGAGACCCTCCGCGACGGCAGGCACAACCCGCCCGACCCGGAGCGGAACTGGTTCACCACAGCCTACTTCCACCACCCGGACGAGCTGGCTGCCGAGGCCGCCGAGGCCGGACTGGTGGTCCGGCGTCGCGTCTCGGTCGAGAGTCCGCTGTGGATGGCCCGGTCGCGGATGCACGAAATCCTGACCGACCCGGAACTCACCGCACCGCTGCTGGAGATGCTGCGGCTGATCGAGGACGAGCCGACGCTGCTCGGCGCGAGCAGCCACCTGCTCACCGTCGCCATCAGGCC
>JAFMQQ010000451.1 GCA_017354595.1 Micromonosporaceae bacterium | reverse complement strand
GCCGCGACCGGCGCGAAGATGTCCCGGCCGTGGAAGGTGGGGGAGACGGCCGGCGCGTGCCAGGCCGGGTTGGTCAGGTGTACCACCGCGGTCACGCCGCCCAGCTCCCGTGCCGCCCCGGGCAGCAGCCCGTTGTCCGGCCCGACCAGCACGCCGCCCGGGGTCTGCACGGCGATCGCGCGCCGGGCGGTACCCACGCCCGGATCGACCACCGCCACATGCACCGCGGCCGGCAGGTGCCGTACCGTCTGCGCCAGTACCGCCGCACCCCCGGCCACGTCACCCGGGTTCACCTGGTGGGTGATGTCGATCACGCGAACCCAGGGCGCCTGCCGGGCGAGCACACCGTGCATCGCGGCGACGAAGCCGTCCCGGAGCCCATAGTCCGTCGTGAATGAGACCCACCCGTACCCCGGCATGCCCGCGAGGTTAGCCCAAACCCGGTCGCGTCCTGTCGTACCCCCGGGGCAGGATCGGTGAGGTGAAGCTGCAGCAGTACCGACGGGTGCTGGCGCTGCCCGGCGTCCGGCCACTGATTCTGGTCGCCCTGCTGGCGCGGATCCCGTTCACCGCGGTCGGCGTGACGCTGACCCTGCACGTGGTGCTCGACCTGCACCGGGGATACGCCGCCGCCGGGTTGGTCACCGCGGCGAACACGATCGGCTCGGCGCTGGGTGCGCCGCTGCTCGGGCGGTTGGTGGACCGGCGCGGGCTGCGGCCGGTGCTGCTGCTGACCGCGCTCGGTGCGGCCGCGTTCTGGGCGGTTGCGCCGTTCCTGCCCTACCCGTGGCTGATGGTCGCCGGGTTGCTCGGCGGGCTGGTCGCGTTGCCGGTCTTCGCGGTGGTGCGGCAGTCGATCGCCGCGCTGGTCGGTCCGGACCAGCGCCGGCCGGCCTACGCACTGGACTCGATGTCGGTGGAGCTGTCCTTCATGGTGGGTCCGGCGCTCGCCGTGATCGCGGTGACCCAGCTCTCCGCCCGGCTGGCGATGCTCATCGTGGGCGCTACGACGATCGTGGCCGGGCTCGGCCTGCTGGTGCTCAACCCGCCGGTACGCGCACCGGAGGAGGCGCAGCAGCCGGCCGGCCGGGTGCCACGGCGCAGCTGGCTGCGCGGCCGGCTGGTCGCGCTGCTGGTTCTCTCCGGCGCCGCCACGGTGGTTCTCTCCGGCAGCGACGTGTCGATCGTGGCCGTGCTCCGTGCGGCCGGGCAGGTCTCCTGGGCCGGCATCGTCTTCCCCATCTGGTGTGCCTGCTCGCTGGTGGGTGGCTTCGTCTATGGCGCCCTGCGCCGGCCGGTACCGGCGGTCGCGCTGGTCGGGTTGATGGGCCTGCTGACCCTGCCGGTCGGGCTGGCCGGCGGCTGGTGGGCGCTGTCGCTGGCGTTGCTGCCGGCCGGCATACTCTGCGCGCCGCTGCTGGCCGGCACGGCCGACGAGGTGAGCCGGCTCGCCCCGGGGCAGGCCCGTGGGGAGGCGATGGGGCTGCAGAATTCGGCGCTGACCACCGGCGTGGCGATCGGCGCGCCGTTCGCCGGCGCGGTCATCGACGCCAGCGGGCCGGGGTGGGGCTTCGTCGCGGTCGGCCTGGTCGGTGTGGTCGCCGCCGCGGCGACGCTGCCCGCCTGGCGCCGGACGCGCTCCACCGGGCGGGCGCAGCCGCCCGGCCGGCAGCTTGTCACCGCAGCTGCGGGGCAACCTCCGACGCGATGACATCCAGGTGGTCGAGGTCGGTCAGGTCGGTGATCTGAAGGAAGATCCGGCTCGCGCCCAGCTCCGCGAACCGGCCGATCTGATCGACGACCTGGTTCGGGGTACCGGTGAGGCCGGCCGGCATCGCCTGGCTGGCGGAGCGCGCCTTCGCCTCCGCGTCGGTACGTCCACATGCGACGGTCTGGGCCGCGGAGAGTGCCAGTGGTGCCCGCCCGGCCGCGTCCCGTCCCTGCCGTTCGCAGGCGCGCACCACCCGGCGGTACGCCGCCCCGGTATCCGGGGCGTGCCGGAACGGGACGTTGAACTCGTCCGCGTACCGGGCCGCGAGATCCGCGGTGCGGCGCAGGCCGGCGCCACCGACGATCACCGGCGGGCCGGGCTGCTGCACCGGCTTCGGCAGGGCCGGCGAGTCGAGCACGTCGTAGTACCCGCCGCGGAAGGTGAACCGCTCGCCAACGGGCGTACCCCACAGCCCGGTGACGATCGCGAGCTGCTCGCCGAGCCGGTCGAAGCGCTCGCCGATGGGCGGGAACGGGATGCCATAGGCGGTGTGCTCGGCCTCGTACCAGCCGGCGCCCAGGCCCAGCTCCACCCGGCCGCCGCTCATCTGGTCCACCTGCGCCACGCTGATCGCCAACGGCCCCGGCAGCCGGAAGGTGGCGGCGGTGACCAGGGTGCCGAGCCGGATCCGGGTGGTCTGCACGGCCAGCGCGCCGAGGGTGACCCAGGAGTCGGTGGGCCCGGGCAGCCCGTCCCGGTCGCCGAAGCTCAGCCAGTGGTCGGACCGGAAGAACCCGTCGAAGCCGAGCTGCTCGGCGTGCCGGGCGACCCGCAACAGATCCTTGTAGTGGGCGCCAAGCTGCGGTTCGGTGAAGACGACGAGTCGCATTCTGGCGATCCTATGGGGATCGTGCCCGCCTGTCCCGGCCCGGGGACGGCGCGGCTCAGGGGATCAGCAGCAGCTTGCCGGTGGTACGCCGGGACTGCAGGTCCTGATGCGCCTTTGCCGCCTCGGCCAGCGGGTACCGGGTGCCGACCCGTACCTCCAGGGTGCCGGCAGCCACCCGGTCGAGGATGTCCCGAGCCCGCAGGGTCAGTTCCTCGCGGGTGGCGATGAAATGCCCGAGCGTCGGTCGGGTCAGCGACCAGGACCCGCCCTGCAGCCGGTTGATGTCGAAGGGTGGCACCTTGCCGCTGGCGTACCCGTACAGCACCAGGGTGCCCCGGGTACGCAGGCTGGCCAGGCTGCCGTCGAAGGTATCCGCACCGACGCCGTCGTAGACCGCGTGCACCCCGTCGCCACCGGTCAGCTCGCGCACCTTCGCCGGTACGTCGGCGTAGCGCAGCACCGCGACGGCACCCGCATCGCGGGCCAGATTCTCCTTCTCCGGGGTGGAGACGGTGGCGATCACCTTGCCACCCAATGCGGTGGCGAGCTGGGTGAGCAGCAGGCCCATGCCACCGGCGGCGGCGTGTACCAGCACCGTGTCGCCCGGCCGCAGCGGGTAACTGTTGTGCAGCAGGTAGTGCGCGGTCATGCCCTGCAGCAGTACGCCCGCCGCCTGCTCGTCGGTCACCCCGTCCGGTACCGGCACCGCGCGGGCCGCCGGTACCAGTGCGTACTCCGCGTACGCGCCGGTGAAGTTCGTGGAGGCGACCCGGTCGCCGGGGCGCAGCTCGGTGACGCCCTCGCCGACCTCGGTCACCTCGCCGGCCGCCTCGCTGCCGGGCGTGAACGGCAGCGGCACCTCGTACAGGCCACTGCGGTGGTACGTGTCGATGAAGTTGACACCGGTGGCGGCCAGCCGTACCAGCACCTGACCCGGCCCCGGTCGCGGAGTCTCCACATCGGACAGTCGCAGCACCTCGGGTCCACCGCGTTCGGTCACCAGGATCGCGTGCATGCCTCAGGCCTCCTGCTCTAGTACATCCAGGGTTGTCACGGCTATCTGGGCATAGGTCGGTGGCTGGTCCTGCACCAGCACGAGGCG
>JAFMQQ010000450.1 GCA_017354595.1 Micromonosporaceae bacterium | reverse complement strand
GCGGTACGCAGCCGGGGGTGGCGCAGGATCGCCGCCGCGTGGTTGCGTCCGATCGCCCCGGCGCCGACGATGGCCACCGGCAGCGGCCGGTGCGGATCGGGTTGGCCGGAACTCATCCGAGGTGTACTCCGATCGAAGCGGTGAGCGCGGCGAATGCGCGGGCTGCGCGACCGAACTCGGCCGGGCCGGAGAAGCCACCGGTCGCGTGCTGCATCGCCAGATGCGGTTCGAGCGAGGCGAACCCGGTGTACCCGTCGTCGCGCAGCGCGGTCAGTGTCGAGCGCAGCTCACCGTCGCCCTCGCCCGCGGGTACCACCTCGCCGGTACCGGCGAGCGCATCCTTGACCTGCAGGTACTCCAGATGCGGGCGGAGCAGCCGGTACCCGTCGGTGAACGGCCGGACGCCGACCTGGACGAAGTTGGCGTTGTCCCAAGCCAGCCGCAGGGCCGGCGACCCGACCGACTGCACGATGTCCAGTACCCGCTCGGGAATGTCGCCGTAGATGCCCTTCTCGTTCTCGTGCAACAGCACCACGCCCTCGCCCTCGGCCAGGTCGGCGAAGTCGCGCAGCCGGGCCAGCACCGCAGCGCGCACATCGGCGGCTGGTACCCCCTCGGGCCGGTAGAAGGAGAACAGCCGGATGTACCGGCTGCCGAACCGGTGCGCCGCGGCCACCGCCCGGGCCAGCCGCTCGCGCTCCGCTGCCGGGTCGTCACCGATATCCACCTTGCCGACCGGCGAGGCGACCGCGGAGACCGCCATCCCGCGGTCGGCGATCAGCCCGGCCAGCCGGTCGAGTTGCCCGTCGGACAACCGCACCACGTTGGTCTCCCACGCGCTGCGTACCTCGATGTGCCGGGCGCCCAATGCCTGCAGGACACTCAACTGCACCACCGGGTCCGGGTCGATCTCGTCACCGAAACCGCTCAGCGACCACGTCACAGGTCTACTCACTCGACTCCTCCGCCGGCGCTACCGATGACCAACGTATCCGGAAGACGAGCTGGTGCACCACGACGGGTACTCAGGCGCCGCGCAGGCCCACGCAGTCCAGAGCCCAGAAGGTGTCGGAGTAGACGAAGGTGCCCGTCATCCATTCCTGGTACGAGGACAGCTTCGCGACCTGAAAGGCGCCGGGCGGGTAGCGCAGCGTCGGCGGACGGAAACCCAACTTCGTTGCGTCGGCGAAGCCGCGCTTGCCGTAGTAGTCCGGTGAGCCCTCCAGGAACACCAACGGAATGCCCCGACTCTCGGCCGCGGCCAGGGCGCGTGCCACCAGCCGGGTACCGATTCCCCGGCGCTGGAACTGTGGCAGCACACCCAACGGCGACAGCGACAACACGTCGACAAGGCGGGGCGGGGCGTCCAGCCGGCAGGCACTGAGCATCACATGGCCGACCACCCGCTCACCGATGGCGGCGACCAGTGACAGCGGCGCAACCGCACCGCCTGCGGCGCGCAGCGCGTCGACGAGCGCGGGAACCCGTTCGCCGTCCCCGAACGCCAACCGGTGAACTTCCCGCACCGCCTCGGGATCCTCGGCCCGCTCCTCCCGGACCACCAGCTCAACCCGGCCGCCCTGAGGGTCCATCGCTGCAGTCACGCCGCCACGCTAGCCCCGCGACCACCGGCCCGCGACGCGATTAGGCCGGTAGCTTGGTCGAATGGAGATCCGAGCGGGCCAGGTGGCGGTCGATTACGTGGAGCACGGAACCGGCCGGCCGGTGCTGGTACTGCACGGTGCCGGCGTCGACCACCGCGAGGCGCAGGCCTGCTTCGAACCGGTCTTCAACGGTGTCGCCGGCCTGCGGCGGATCTACCCGGACCTGCCTGGAATGGGCCGCACGATCGCTCCGCAGACGCTGCGCAGCGCCGATGACGTCCTCGACACGCTGCTCACCTTCGCCGACGAGGCGACCGGCGGGGCCGGGTACCTCCTCATTGGACACTCGGCCGGCGCGTACTACGCGCAGGCGATGGCGTCCCGGCACCCGGCGCGGGTGGCCGGTCTGGCGCTGGTCTGTCCACTGTTGCCAGGAGTGCGCAACGTCCCCGCGCACCGCGTCGTCGCCGGATCCGGCGACATCGGTGACGAGGTCTTCCGGAGCTACTTCGTCGTCCAGACCCCGGAGATGCTCGACCGGTACGAGCGTTACGTCGCCCCGGCCGCCGCGCTCGCCGACCAGGCGGCGCTGGAACGGATCGGCGAACGGTGGCGGCTCACCCCCGATCACGCGCCGGCGTACCCGGGTCCGGCGCTGGTCGTGGCGGGTCGGCTGGACTCGACGGTCGGGTACGCCGCCGCGGCCGACCTGGCCGAGGACTACCCGCACGCCTCGCTCGCCGTGCTCGACGGCGCCGGACACGCCCTCCCGCACGAACAACCCGAACTCCTGCGCGCCCTGTTCGCCGAGTGGCTCGCGCGCGTGCAGCGCCCGACCTGACCGGCCGCGCCGCCACTAGTGGTCCGTCTGCGATATCCGGCGGCGGATGCGGAGATCCAGGCGGATGCATCGCAAGGCCGAGGAGGAGGCCATAGCAGCGCTATGGCCGACGACGAGAACGCCGCGAGGCGCCGCCTGGGCTTCGCAGGCGCCGCCAGGCGATATCGCAGACGGACCACTAGGTTGTGCTGTTGCCGGCGGTATGCAGGCGGGTCGCGCCGGCGGGGATGCTGCACGGTGCCGCGCCCGTCGCGGTGTTGCTGGACGGGCTCAGGCTCCAGGCCGGTATCGTGGCCCCGCCGTACGAGGACAGGTCGTGGTTGTACGCGAACCGGTTGTGGTACGAGGCGCACTCGCGTGCCTTGGCGTTCGCGGCGGCGCATTGCGTGTCGCAGAACTCCTCGCGGTAGAACGAGTTCCGGCCGGCCTGCCGGAACGTGTTGCCCTGGATGTTGTTGTTGCTGCTGCGGTCGCGCAGCTTCACCGGGTCGCTGCTGATCGTCGTGAAGTCGTTGTTGTCGATCTGGTTGGACGAGGAGAAGTGGGTCACGTACACGCCGTGGATCAGGCCGGCGAGCGAGCCGGAGTTCTCCACCTGTGTGAAGTGGTTGTTGTCGATGCGATTGTTCGACGAGTCGGTCAGCAGCACCGCGCCGTAGCCGAAGGTACCGCCGACATACTTGGTGCCGATCCACTGGAAGGCCATGCCGTAGATGGTGTTGCCGTTCAGCCCGGGCGTCGGCTGGCTGCGCAGCGGCGGATTGTAGGTGTTGTCCGTGGTGTCGTGGCCGGAGTCGCCCCACAGCGAGATGCCGCCGTTGTAGTGCTGCACGGCAAGGTAGTAGAAGCGCAGGCCGCTGGTACCGCCGTTGTGCATGGGGTCGGCCGGGTCACCGGGCAGCTTCGCCACCAGCCACCAGCCGCTGGCGTAGCCGCCGCCGGATGCGCGCGGGTTGTCGAAGACCGGCCGGCCGGCGATGTCGGCGATGCCGTCGCCGTACTTGTAGTCGGCCGGCATGAACGAGATCGTGTGGCCGGGGATGTACGTGTGCCAGTCCCCCAGTGGCGGCGACGCGTACCTGCCCTGCCGGATGCGAACCTCCACATCGGAGTGTGGCTTGTTCTGCTGCAGGATCTGCTGCACCCGGGCGAGCGTGGTGACCGGCTGCTGCGCGCTCAGGCCGCTGTTGGCGTCGGTACCGCCGGCCGCCACGGTGGCCATGTAGACGGTGAACACGCCGCCGGTCCTGGCCGATGGC
>JAFMQQ010000449.1 GCA_017354595.1 Micromonosporaceae bacterium | reverse complement strand
CCGCTGACCCCCTTGACATAGATCATCGGGCCAGAGCCATTTTGCCCAGCCATCAACCGTTACGCCAGGCCTAAGGGCAGCACCTCGCCGCGATCAACCTCGATCGGGTACCGGTTGTTGTGGTGTCAGGTGCAAGGTGCGGCCCTCCCGTTCCTGGACAGGCCCCGGCTCGGGCCGTAGCCCTGGTCGGCGGGGTAGCTGTCGGCTTCCGGGCTGTACCGGGGTACCCGGGTTTCTACGATGCGCGCGTGGTGCTCGATGCTCTGTTCCAGTGGTTGGACGATGTCCTGGCCTCGCACGGCATCCATCTCGGCGTCGGCACTCTGGAGACGATCGTCTGGCTGCTGCTCGGGGCCATCGTCGTCACCGTGCTCTACCGGGTCGGGCACACCATCGTCGAGTACGCCATAGGGGTCGTCGAGTGGGTACGCCACCAGATCCAGGGGAGGTTCTGGCGGGACGCCGGCAAGCTGGCCACCTTCCTGTCCTTCGCCCTGCTCGTCATCGGGTACGGACTGTACTGGCGGGAGCAGCCGCGCACGCTCGGCGCCGCGCTGCAGTCGATGGTCCGCGACCACCTGGCCGAGATCGTGCCCACCGCGATCCTGACCCAGGTACTGCTGCTGTGCGGGTACTGGATCGTCTTCGGCCGGCTGACCGGCGTGAAGATGGGTGTCCTGCTCGCCCCGTACCGGCTGTTCCTCGGCTTCGCGGGCATCTTCGGCTTGCTGGTACTGGCCTCGGTGGTGCCCTTCGCGCTCGCCGGTGGCCACCCCGAGCCGCTCGGAGTTGCGACGCTCGCCCTGATCTCATGTGTCCCGTTGCCGCTCTGGCTGCTCGGCCTGCTACGGCGTTGGCGGGCCAGGGCTACCGCCCGGGTGGCACCAGCCCTGCTCATCGCCGGCATCACCTGGCTGTACCTCACCGCGCTGGTCGCCGTCCCGATCGCGTTGGCGTACGCCCAGCTCGCCAAGCAGCCGAGCGTCACCGGGCTGCTGCGCACCGACGCCGACATCATGACGGTCGCCCTGCTGTTGCTGTGCTACAAGTTCCGCGCGTACATCGGCGGCGCCGAGGTACCGAAGTCCATCGGGCACTTCATCGACTTCAGCCTGGCGGTGTCCGCGTGCGCCATCGCGGTGGCCGGGGCGGCCAGTACCACGGTCGCCGTCGGGCGGGTACCGCCGATCGTCATCGCCGTGATACCGGCCCTGATCGTTGCGGGCATGCTGTTCATCGTCCACGTGCGACCGTCGCGTTCGGACACCCACCGCTGGGCGACCTGCCTGGCCGTGGCCCTGGTCGCCGGGCTGCTGGCCGGCCCGGTCAAGCAGCTGCTGGCCGGTCCGATCGGCCACCTCGCCGTCATGCTCCCGATCAACTGGGGATGAGCCGGCGCCCAGCTCTCGCCGGGCCTCGTCTCCGAACCGCGCGCGGCGTCGAGGTCGATCCAGGCCGGCGGCTGGGAGTCGCCGCCGAGCAACCACCGGTCCTGCCAGGTGTCGGCGGTATGCCGCTAAGCCATTCCAGGACCAGAGGTACTCTGCCAGAACGTGGGCTCGGTGCATGGGAAGCGACTGGCTGACGCAGGCCAGTGGGACCAGCATCGGACGGCACTGACCGGATTCTGCTACCGGATGCTCGGCAGTGGGTTCGAAGCCGAGGATGCGGTACAGGAGACGTTGATCCGGGCTTGGCGCAACGCGGACCGCTTCGATGAACGACGTGGCTCGGCGCGGTCCTGGTTGTTCGCCATCGCCGCCAACGTCTGTATCGACATGTGCCGCAGCGCGCAACGCCGGGCGCTGCCCATCGACCTCAGCCCACCCGCCTCGCCCGGCGATCCGCTCGGCGCCCTACTCCCGGACGGCGCGCTGGTGCACCCGATCCCCGACGCACTCGTGCTGCCGCCCGATCCCGCCGACCAGGTGGCGGCCCGCGAGACCATCAGGCTCGCGTTCGTCGCGGCACTCCAGCACCTGCCCGCCCGCCAGCGGGCCGCGCTGATCCTTCACGACGTGCTGTGCTTCTCGGCCGAGGAGGCGGCCCACCTCCTGGACAGTACGGCGCCGGCGGTGAACAGCCTGCTGCAGCGCGCACGCGCCACGATCTCGGAGCGCTCACCGACTCCGGACGCCGTGCTGCGTCCGGAGGATCCCGCGCAGCGCCGGCTGTTGGCCCGGTACGTCGAGGCGTTCGAGAGTCACGACGTGGAGACACTGGTCGCGCTGCTGCACGAGGATGCGGTGTTGGCCATGCCCCCGCTGGCCTGGTGGCTGCGGGGTCGGGAGGACATCGGGCTGGTGCTGCGCCTGCCCGACAACGTCTGTGCCGGCGACCGCCTGCTGCCGACGGCTGCGAACGGGTCACCGGCATTCGGCCAGTACCGGGACGGGAAGGCGTTCGCCCTGTTGGCGCTCGACCTGCGTGGCGACCGCGTCGCGGCGGCGACCACCCACCTGGATGCCGGGCGGCTCTTCCCCTTGTTCGGGCTGCCGGAGAACTTCCCCAGCCACCGATGAATCCGGCGGGCGGTGGCCGTACCAGAAGTATGGACAGCAGCAACGACACCCGTGAGGGCTACCTCGAACTCAACGGCGTACGCACCTGGTACGACATCCACGGCGAGGGTGAACCCGTGGTGCTTCTGCACGGCGGATTGTCCGACAGCCGCGAGTCGACCGGCAACCTGGCGAGGCTCTCCGACGCCTTCCGCGTCTACCGGTACGACCGGCGGGCGCACGGCCGTACCCCGGATCCCGACGGTCCGTTGTCTATCCGCGCGCTCACCGATGACCTGGTCGCGTTTCTGCGGAAGGTGGTCGATGGACCGGCAAACCTGGTGGGGTACAGCGCCGGCGGCCCGGTCGCCCTGCAGGTCGCCATCGAGGCTCCGGACCTCGTCTACCGGCTGGTGCTGATCAGCACCGCTTACGAGGCCAGCGGCATGCTGGTGACTCCGGACCCCGATGGCCAGCCCCCGCCAGCGATTGTCGACATGTACGGCGAGGTCTCGCCGGACGGAGCCGGGCACTTTCCGGTGGTGCTACGCAAGGTCGCCGAGGGTATGGCGGCCGGACCGTGGCCAACCGAGGCTGACCTGGCGGGCGTGCGTAGCCGGACGTTGGTCATGGCGTCCGATGACGACATCGTGTCGCTGGAGCACACGATCGCGCTCTATCGGGCCATTCCCGACGCCGAGCTGGCGATCGTACCCGGGACCTCGCACGTGCTGACGCTGGAGAAACCGGAGCTCTGTACGCGACTCGTACGCGACTTCCTCACCAACGATCGGGGCGTCCTGATCATGCCGATCCGGCGGTGACGGCGGGCTGCGAGCTGCGGCGGGCGGCGCGGCTGTCTACAAGGGACTAACCGGTGTCCAGCGGCGGGTCGCGCCGGTGACGCCCCGGCGCCTAGTCTTGACGCCATAAACTTGGCGAGTGATGGATGAGCTGCTGGAGCGCGGCGCCGTGCTGGCGCAGCTGGCAGCTGCCGCCGCAGCCGCCCGGGCCGGGCAGGGCGGCGTGGTGCTGCTCAGTGGTGAGGCTGGCGTCGGCAAGTCCTCGGTGGTGCAGCGGTTCGCCGGGACTCTCGGACCGGCCGGCGTACTCTCCGGCCTGTGCGACCCGTTGAGTACGCCGCGCCCGCTGGGGCCGCTGCTCGACTTCGCCGCCGACCTCGCACCCGAGTTGCCGGAGCGGA
>JAFMQQ010000072.1 GCA_017354595.1 Micromonosporaceae bacterium | reverse complement strand
GGCACCGGAGCCTGCCGGCCGGCCAGCGCATCGCGGGCCGCCATGGCCCGCCGCCGCGCCTCGCCGACCCGCTGCGCCGCATCGAAGGTCATGTCCGGCGCCCGGAACCCGCGACTGGATGGCGCGCGAAGCGCCCGCATCTGCATCCCCATAGCGCATCCTCCTTGCTCACGGCAGACCCGCTGCGGTGCAGGTGCCCTTTCCCGCTGGTGCCCCGGTTACCCGGGTCGCAAACGGTGACAGGTGTGAAAGCGCCGTAATGTGGGTATGACTCTGGCCGCAGAACGGGGGCTGACGAGTCTGCATGGCAGGACGGGCGATTCGCCCGCAAGACAGGGGAGGTCCCTGTGGCTAGAACCGATCTCACCCGGGAGCGGCTGATGGCCGACGACCCGGAGGAAACCGTACCGGTCGGCTCGCCGATCAGCGCCGCGCCCGGCGCGGGCCGCTGGGCCCGTACCAGCGCCGCCGCGATCCTCGGCCTGATGGTCGGCATGTTCGCGTTGCTCTCCACGTTGAGCGGCCTGCTCGCGCCGGTGGGTGTGGTGCTCGGCGTGGTCGGCGGCGCGCTGTCCGCCGGCGGGCTCGCCGGGGCACGCAAGCCGGGTGTCACCGGGCACGGCCCAGCCGTCATCGGCCTGCTGTTCAGCCTGCTCGCCGTCGCCCTCGGCGTGCTGGCCATCGGCGGCCAGCTCTCCTGGCTGGACAACAAGACCGACGAGGTGTCCCGGCTGCACGACTGGCTGAACGGGCACCTCCCGTGGATCAAGAGCTTCTGACCGTCCTCCCCGAAAGAACGAGGGTCGACCCGGCGTAAAGGTTCGGGTCGACCCTCGTTTCGCGACATGTCATCCAGTCGATGGCGGAGCATCATGGGTCTCTGGTATGCACGGGGGTCATGACCTCGCTGCTCAAGAAACTCACTCTCATCAATAGACTTCGGACCGGCGGCCGGGCGCTGGACCCGCGCGCCCGGGTCGCCGTCGGCGCGGCCCTGGTGCTGGGCGCCGCTACCTTGCTCGTCCCCCTGCTCACTCCCGGAAATGCGGCGGCCGCCTCCGCCGACGTGGTGATCAGCCAGGTCTACGGCGGGGGTGGCAACTCCGGCGCCACCCTCACCAACGACTTCATCGAGTTGTCCAACCGCGGCGCCGCGCCGGTGGACCTGACCGGTTGGTCGGTGCAGTACGCTTCCGCGGCCGGTACCTCGTGGGCCGCCACCGCGCTCTCCGGCAGCCTCGCCCCCGGCGCCCACTACCTGATCCAGGAGGCCGCCGGCGCCGGCGGCAGCACGCCACTGCCCACTCCGGACGCGTCCGGCTCGATCGCGATGAGTGCGACCAGCGGCAAGGTGGCGCTGGCGACCGTCGCCACCGCACTGTCCTGCGGCGCCACCTGCTCCGCCGCGAGCGAGGTCAGAGATTTCATCGGGTACGGCACCGCGAACGACTTCGAGACCGCGGCCGCCCCGGTGCTCAGCAACACCACAGCCGACCTGCGCGCCGATGGTGCCGCGGACACCGACAACAACGCGGTGGACTTCACCGCCGGTACGCCCGACCCGCGCAACTCCGGCGGTACATCGCCGTCGCCGACGCCGACCCCCACCCGGCTTGCGATCCACGAGATCCAGGGCGCGGCGCACCGCTCCCCGGTGACCGGCGAGCTGGTGAGCACCGGCGGCGTGGTGACCGCAGTGGCCAGCAACGGCTTCTGGATCCAGGACCCGGCGCCGGACGCCGACCCGGCGACCAGCGAGGGGCTGCACGTGTTCACCAGCCGGACGCCCACCGTCGCGGTCGGCGACGCAGTCACCGTCAGCGGTACCGTGGGCGAGTTCCGGCCGGGTGGTTCGGCCACCAACCTGACCACCACCGAGCTCGACTCTCCACAAGTGACGGTCACGGCGACCGGTGTGCCACTGCCCGCCCCGACCCGGGTTGGCCCCGGCGGGCTGGTCGCCCCGGTCCAGCCGCGCACCGACGCGCCCGGCGACATCGAGAAATCCTCCACTTTCGACATCGGGCACAACGCGCTGGACTTCTACGAGTCGCTGGAGGGCATGCTGGTCGAGGTGGACGACGCCGTGGCCACCGGCCCGACCAACTCCTTCGGTGAGACACCGGTCATCCCGGGCGGCACGGTCGCGCCGCGCAGCGCGCGGGGCGGGGTGCTGTACTCGTACGACAACCCGAACACCGCCCGGATCATCCTGTCCAGCAGCCTGGTGGACGTACCCGCGGCGAACGTCGGCGACTCCTACCCCGGCCCGGTGACCGGGATACTCGACTACAACTTCAGCAACTGGATGCTGGACGTGGTCGCCACGCCCACGCTGAACCCCGGCGGCCTGCGGCCGGAGACCACCCGGCGGCAGCTTCCGCTGGAACTGTCGGTTGCGACATACAACGTGCAGAACCTCGCCCCCACCGACCCGCAGGCGAAGTTCGACCGGCTCGCCGCCGGTCTGGTCACCAACCTCGCGGCGCCGGACATCGTGTCGCTGGAGGAGATCCAGGACAACTCCGGCGCCACCGACGACGGTACCGTCGCCGCGAACCTCACCCTGGACAAGCTGGTCGCCGCGATCCGAGCGGCGGGCGGCCCGGCGTACCAGTACCGGGAGATCGACCCGGTCAACGACACCACCGGCGGCGCACCGGGCGGCAACATCCGGGTCGCCTTCCTGTTCCGCACCGACCGTGGTGTGTCCTTTGTGGACAAGCCCGGCGGGGACGCCACCACACCAGTGGGTGTGCAGCGGGTACGCGGCCAGGCCCAGCTGACCGTCTCCCCCGGCCTGATCGACCCGGGCAACGCGGCCTGGAGCGACTCCCGGCGGCCACTGGTCGCGCAGTTCCGCTTCCTCGGCCGGGATCTGATCGTGGTCGGCAACCACTTCACCTCCAAGGGCGGGGATGACCCGCTGATGGGCCGGTTCCAGCCGCCGGAGCGGGTCAGCGAGGCGCAGCGGCACCTGCAGGCGGCCGCGGTACGGGGCTTCGTCGACCAGGTGCGGGCGGCCGATCCGGGCGCCGCGGTGGTACTTCTGGGCGACCTGAACGACTTCGAGTTCTCCCAGACCGCCGACATCCTGGTCGGCGACGGGTACCTCACCGACCTGCCGCGCACCCTGCCGGCGTCGCAGCGGTACAGCTACGTCTTCGAGGGCAACTCGCAGGTACTCGACCACATCCTCGTCTCGCAGGCACTGGCCTGCGAGCCGTTCCAGTACGACATCGTGCACGTCAACTCGGAGTTCACCGACCAGACCTCCGACCACGACCCGCAGGTGGTGCGGTTCCCGCTCTTCCCGCTCGGCGGGCTGCTCGGCCTGCTGCACTGCTGAGCCACCGATGGGGCCGGGCTACTCGTGGTCCGGCCCCCCGAGGTGCTCGCCCAGCCAGTCGTCCAACGGCTGCGCGGCGTGCAGGAAGTCGACGACCCGACGCTTGGCCGCGGCGGTCCCCAACCAGGCCGCCGCGGGCCACTGCTGCCACGCCGTGATCCCGCGGCAGCGCAGCAGGTCGACCCGTGGATGATCCTTCGGGTACCCGCGCGGTGCGCTCTTCAGCTCGCCGTGACTGTGCACCTCGATGCCCCGCTTGCGCAGCGCGGCCACGATCCGGGCCAGTTGCACGCCGGACTTCTCCTCGTCCACCGCCGCCCGGTAGGCGATCAGTTGCTCCGGCGACATCTGCCACCTGCCGCGCCCGGCGCCCAGCCCGTCCGCGTCCAGGTGGATGTACCCGCCGCTCTCCAGGGTCGCGGCGATATTCGTCTTGTACGGCGACTTGTCCTTCGAGAACCGCACGTCCCGGTACGGCCGGAAGACCCGGCCGGGGCCGAAGGTCTCGGCCAGTTCGGCGAGCAGCTCGCTCATCGGCGCGGCGACCTGCTTGTCGTACACGTCCTTGTGCGCCATCCAGTACGTCCTGGAGTTGTCGGCCGCGAGCCCTTCGAAGAACTCCAGCGCCTCGCTCGGCCAGCCCCGGAAAGCCATTCCGGCAGTCTAGGAGCCGGTACCCTGTGCGCATGCGGCAGGCGGTGTGCGGGCGTGACTGCGATGGCTGATGCCGACGATGTCCGGCGGCTGGCGCTGGCGTTGCCACACGTGGTCGAGATCGACAGCGATGGCTTCGACTTCCGGGTCGCCGACAAGGGCTTCGTCTGGTCCTACCCGGAGCGCAGACCGGGCCGGCCGCGCGTCATCCGGACCGACATCGCGGTGCTGTACGTCGGCGATGAAGCCGAGAAGCAGGCCCTGCTGCTCGGCGAGCCGGAGACCTTCTTCACCACACCCGGGTACGACGGACTGCCCCTGGTCATGCTGCGACTGGCGCAGGTGGACATCGATCGACTGACCGAACTCGTCACGGACGCGTGGCGGATGCGTGCCCCGCAGTCGCTGTCCGCCGACCTCGACGAGGCGCACCAACGCAGCTAGCCCGCGCTCACCTGGCCAGCCGGCCGAGCAGCGACGCGGCGAGCAGGATGCCGAGCACGCAGACGCCGACCAGCACGCCGAAGTCCAGTGGCAGCCGGGCCGGCGTACGGATCAGCAGCCCGCGCAGCGCCTCCACCTCATAGCTGAGCGGGTTGATATGGCTGAGCCAGCGCAGCCAGCCGGGCATCACCGCGACCGGGTACAGCGCATTGGAGCCGAAGAACAGCGGCATCGTGATCGCCTGCCCGATGCCCATCAGCCGTTCCCGTTTCAGTACCACACCGGCGATGATGATGGACAGGCAGCAGAAGAAGCTCGACCCGAGCACCAGCGCGACCACGGTACCGAGCAGCCGCAACGGATTGGCGGTCAGCCCGACCCCGAGAATCGCGGCGAGGATCAGCACCACCGCCGCCTGTACCACCGACCGGACTCCGGCGGCGAAGGCCTTGCCCGCCACCAGCGCCGCCCGCGGCGTCGGCGTGACCATCAGCTTGGCCAGCACGCCCGCGTCCCGCTCCCAGATGATCTGGATGCCGTAGAAGATCGAGACGAACAGCGCGGACTGGGCCAGGATGCCCGGGGCCAGAAAGTCCAGGTACGGCACCGATCCGGTCGGGATGGCGCGGATCCTGGTGAACGTCTCGCCGAAGATGAGCAGCCAGAGCGCCGGCTGGATGGCGCGGGTGACCACCTCGGACCGGTCGTGCCGCAGCTTCTGCAGCTCGACCAGGCACATGGTGCCGATCCTGGAGCCCAACCGGCGCAGCGTTCCGGCCGCGGTCTCAGCCGAGACGCCGGGCGGTGCGGCGAGTTGTACGGACATCACGGATCCCCCTTCCACTCAGCTCGTCCCCGGTGTACGCGCGGAACACGTCCTCCAGGTTCTCCCCCTCGCCGAGGCCGGCGGCGAGTTCCGCGGGCGAGCCGAGCGCCTTGATCTGGCCACGGTGCATCAGCGCCACCCGGTCGCAGTACTGCTCGGCCTCCTCCATGTAGTGCGTGGTGACCAGTACCGTCATCCCGGTCCGCGCGCGTACCTCGCCGACGTGCTGCCAGAGGCTGGTCCGGGCCACCGGGTCCAGCCCGATGGTGGGCTCGTCCAGGATCAGCAGCCGTGGTGAGCTGACCAGCGCCTGGGCCAGTTCCAGCCGGCGCACCATGCCACCGGAGTACGTGTTGGCGGTGCGGCCGGCCGCCTCCGCCAGGCCCATCGCCTCGATCGCGGCCCGGACCCGCGCGCCCCGCTCCCGCCTGGGTACGTCGAAGAGCCGGGCGAACAGCGCCACGTTCTCGGTGCCGGTCAGCGCCGGGTCGGCGGACAGTTGCTGCGGCACGTACCCGATCAGCCGCCGTACCGCCATCCTGCGCACCGCCACATCGACGCCGAAGACGGCGACGGTACCCCGGGGCACCGGCAGCAGCGTGGTGACCGCGCGCAGCGTGGTGGTCTTGCCCGCGCCGTTCGGGCCGAGCAGGCCGAAGACCTCGCCGGCCCGTACCGTCAGATCCAGCCCGTCCACGGCGACCGTCTCGCCGAAGGCCTGGCGCAGCCCGCTGATGCGTACCGCGCAGTCTGTCATGTCTGCTCCTTCCCCCGCGGAGTCGATGCCGGCGGCTGCGCCTCGGCGAGGACGGCGGCCAGGCGGTGCAGCCCGGGCAGTGCCGCGGCGATCGCGGTGCGGTCCGCGGCGTCCAGTCGGGCCAACCCCTGCCGGACCAGGCGTACCCGGGCCGAGCGCCACCGGGCCTGCATCCGGGTGGCGGCCGGGGTGAGGTACAGCCGGGCGGCGCGCCCATCGGCCGGATCCCGCTCCCGGCGCAGCAGCCCGGCGCCGGCAAGCTGGTTGACCACTCCGCTGACCGTGTTGCCGGCCAGGTGCATCGCGTGCGCGGTGGCCGCGACACCGATGCCCGGTTCCTGCTCGATCACCCGGAGCAGCTCCACCTGGCTGCCGGACAGCGGCGGCAGCCCGAGGGTGGCCCGCAGCCGGCGGCGTACCACCCGGCGGACCGCGTTCAGCTCGCGCATCAGGTCTTCGGCGTCCGGCTCCCCCACGCCGCCGAAGATACCTCGGTTACCGAGCTATCTGCCAACGCACCGGCCCGCCCCGGGCAGTCCATTGTGGACCTGTCAGTACGGGTCGCCGCAGATGCGCCAGCCGCCGCCCTCTTTGTTGAGGATGAACACGTGCAGGTCGCTGGAGCCGTCGACGAAGCTGAGCCGGGCGCTCACCGAGGCCGACACCGTCCCGTTGACGTTGTTCACGCTGGTGCCGGTGATGCTGTGGCTGACCAGCTTCGGGCGCTGGCCGAGCACCGCGGTGAAGGCGTCGGTGGTGTACTTCTGCCTGGTCGAGCCACAGAGGTAGGCGTAGGCGCCGGCGGTGTTGCCGCCCTCCAGGTCACCGAGGAACGTGTTCACCGTGTCCCGCGCCGGCCCGGTCGCGGCGTTGACCCCGCGGTAGATCGCGTAACCTCCGGCGATCCCACCGGCACAGCAGACGACGAGCACGACGCCGACGATGATGAGCACGGTCCGGAGGGTGTGCTTGTTCTTCGGCGGAGGCTGCAGAACGGACACGCACGCATGATAGGTGAGTGAGTCAAGGATCTGTATCGATCAAAGGCCGGAGTCAGCCCCAGAAGGTTGGACAGGACGCGCGCCGATGGTGACCGGTACGACCACAGTGGACAGGCCCGGGTGCAGCGCAGCCCGCACCGGTACATCTGGCCGGCGGAGCTGGACCTGATGGGCGAGCTGGCCGGCTTCCAGCTGGAGAGCCGGCACGCGGACTGGTCCGGCGCACCGTTCACCGCGCAGTCGCGGTCGCAACTCCCGGTGTACCGGCTGCCCGCGGCGTGAGCCCGGATCAGTCCGGTACCGGGCGGCCGTAGAGCGCCTCGATCGCGGCCGGCTCGTCGCCCGCGGCCACCCGGTTGCGCCGCTGGTGGCCACAGCGCTCGCAGCGCTGTACCAGCACCTGCCGGCCGTCCTCGTACAGCACGCCGACCGGCGGCATCGCCCCGCCGCAATCGGCCGCCCGGTCGCCCGGTGCCACGTCCACGTGCTTGGACCACAGGCAGTGCGGGCAGTGGTTGGTGTACCCGTCGCCGCGGACCGGCGTACCGCAGTGCTCGCAGGTGAAGTCCTCCCGTCGCCGGGTGAACCGCGCTGGCTGGCCGGTCACCCGCTGATCGTAAGGTCGGGCACATGGCGAGCGCGAGGAGTGAGCCGCAAGCCTACCCCGCAGTCGCGAGCGAAAGGCTGACATGGCCACACACATGACCCCCGAACAGTTCCGCCGGTACGGGTACCAGGCGGTGGACTGGATCGCCGACTACTGGTCCCGGCTGCCGTCCCTGCCGGTCACCGCGAGCCTCGAGCCCGGTCAGATCGCCGCTCGGCTGCCGGCCGGGCCGACCGAGCACGGCGAGCCGGTCGAGGCGATCCTCGCCGATCTGTCCACTGTGGTCACTGAAGGCCTGACCCACTGGCAGCACCCGGGATTCTTCGGGTACTTCCCGGCCAACACCTCCGGCCCCTCGGTGCTGGGTGACCTGCTCTGCGCCGGGCTGGGCGTGCAGGGCATGCTGTGGGCGACCAGCCCGGCCTGCACCGAGGTGGAGACCGTCGTGCTGGACTGGCTGGCCGACCTGCTCGACCTGCCGGCGGCGTACCGGTCGGCGGGTACCGGCGGCGGCGTGATCCAGGACTCGGCCTCCAGCGCCACGTTGGTCGCCACGCTCGCCGCGTTGCACCGGGCCAGCGGCGGCCGGTGGCGCGAGGCCGGCGTGGACCGCCGGTACACCGTCTACACCTCCACCCAGGGCCACTCCTCGATCGAGAAGGCGGCCCGGATCGCGGGGCTGGGCAACGGCGCGGTACGCCAGATCGAGGTGGACCCGGCCACCCTCGCCATGCGACCGGACGCGCTCGCGGCCGCGCTGCGCGCGGATGTGGCGGCCGGCGCGGTACCGGCGCTGATCGTGGCGACCATCGGCACCACCTCGACCACGGCGATCGACCCGGTGCCCGAGCTCGGTGCGCTCGCTCGCCAGCACGGTCTCTGGTTGCACGTCGACGCGGCGTACGCGGGTGCCGCCGCGGTCTGCCCCGAGCTGCGCTGGACGCACGCGGGCGTGGAGCTGGCCGACTCGTACTGCTTCGACCCGCACAAGTGGCTGCTGACCGGTTTCGACTGCGACGCCTTCTACGTCGCCGACCGGGCCGGGCTGATCGAGGCGCTGAGCATCCTGCCCGAGTACCTGCGCAACGCGGCGACCGAGGCGGGCGCGGTGCTGGACTACCGGGACTGGCAGGTGAGTCTCGGGCGCCGGTTCCGGGCCTTGAAGCTGTGGCTGGTGCTGCGCTGGTACGGCGTGCAGGGGCTGCGCGAGCACATCCGCCGCGGGGTACGCCTCGCCGCCGAGCTGGCCACCGCGGTCGCCGCCGATGAGCGCTTCGAGGTGGTGACACCACACCCGTTCGGCCTGGTCTGCTTCCGGCTGCGCGGTGCGGGCGGCGGGGAGGCGGCTGACCCGCCGAACGAGGAACTCCTGCGCCGGGTCAACGCGACCGGCCGGATCTTTCTCACCCACACTCGGGTCACCTCTGCCGACGGCACTGGACGGTACGTGCTGCGGCTGGCGATCGGCGCGCCACAGACCACCGACGAGCACGTCCGGGCGGCCTGGAAGCTGATCCAGGAGCAGGCCACATCCGTGTTGGCTGAGTGACTTGCCGCAAACAACTTCATATGCTACCGAAATGCAGCGCACCGACTTTCAGGCCATGCCGTGTTCGATCGCCCGCACCCTCGCCGTGGTCGGCGAGGCGTGGACCCCGCTGATCCTGCGCGACATCGCCTTCGGGCTGACCAAGTTCGACGAGATCCAGCGCGACCTCGGGGTGGCCACCAATGTGCTCACCGACCGGCTGAACACGTTGGTACGCCACGAGATGGTGACCCGGGAGCCGTACGAGAGCCGACCCGTGCGGTACCGGTACCGGCTGGCCGAGGCGGGCGTCGACTTCCTGCCCGTGCTGCTGTCGCTGATGC
>JAFMQQ010000448.1 GCA_017354595.1 Micromonosporaceae bacterium | reverse complement strand
ACCAGCACCTGGCCAGCCTGGAGCAGGCGATGGGGCGCAAGCTGGGTGACCCGGCCGACCCGCTGCTGGTGTCGGTACGCTCCGGCGCCAAGTTCTCCATGCCCGGCATGATGGAGACCGTCCTCAACGTCGGCCTGACCGACGCCTCGGTGCAGGGACTCGCGCAGAAGGCCGGTGGCAACCAGCGCTTCGCCTGGGACTCGTACCGCCGGCTGATCCAGATGTTCGGCAAGACCGTCTGCGACGTGCCCGGCCACGCCTTCGAGGAGGCGATCGACGAGGCCAAGCGGAACAAGGGCGTGCGTACTGACGTGGAGCTCTCGGCCGAGGACATGCGGGCGCTGGTCGACACGTTCAAGCAGATCTTCGCCAAGCACACCGGGCGCGACTTCCCGCAGGACCCACGGGAGCAGATGGACCTCGCCGTGCAGGCCGTCTTCAACTCCTGGAACGCCGAGCGGGCCATCCTGTACCGGCGCCAGGAGCGGATCCCGACCGACCTGGGCACCGCGGTGAACATCGTCGCCATGGTCTTCGGCAACCTCGGCCCGGACTCCGGCACCGGGGTCGCCTTCACCCGCGACCCGGCAACCGGCGAGCAGGGCATCTACGGCGACTACCTGTCCAACGCGCAGGGCGAGGACGTGGTGGCCGGCATCCGCAACACGGTGCCGCTGGACGAGCTGGAGCAGCTGGACAAGGCGAGCTTCGACCAGCTGATGCAGATCATGTCCACATTGGAGAGTCACTACAAGGACCTGTGCGACATCGAGTTCACCATCGAGCGCGGCAAGCTGTGGATGCTGCAGACCCGGGTGGGCAAGCGTACCGCCGCCGCCGCCTTCGTCATCGCCAGCCAGCTGGTGGATGAGGGGATGATCGACCTCGATGAGGCGATCCTCCGGGTCAACGGCGCCCAGCTGGCCCAGCTGATGTTCCCCACCTTCGACCTGTCCACCGAGCCGGACCAGCTGGCCCGGGGCGTGGCCGCCTCGCCCGGCGCCGCGGTGGGCCGGGCCGTCTTCGACTCGCACCGGGCGGCCGAGGTCGCCGCCGGCGGTGACAAGGTGATCCTGGTCCGCCGGGAGACCAACCCGGACGACCTGCCCGGCATGATCGCCTCTCAGGGCATCCTCACCTCCCGCGGCGGCAAGACCAGCCACGCGGCCGTCGTCGCCCGTGGCATGGGCAAGACCTGCGTCTGCGGCGCCGACGCGCTCGAAGTGGACGTCCAGAAGGGACAGTTCACTGTGGACGGCAAGGTGGTCCGCGAGGGCGATGTCATCTCGATCGACGGCACCAGCGGCAAGGTGTACCTGGGCGAGGTGCCGGTACAGGCATCGCCGGTGGTGAGGTACTTCGAGACCGGCGAGATCGGTGGCAAGCTGGTCGAGGCGGTACACCGGCTGCTGGCCGACGCCGACGCGAAGCGGCGGCTGGGTGTGCGTACCAACGCCGACACGCCCGAGGACGCGGCCCGCGCCCGGCGCTTCGGCGCCCAGGGCATCGGCCTGTGCCGCACCGAGCACATGTTCCTCGGCGACCGTCGCGCGCTGGTCGAGCAGCTCATCCTGGCGCCCGACGACGCCGGCCGGGAAGCCGCGCTGGCCGCGCTGCTTCCGTTGCAGCGCAGCGATTTCGAGGGCATCTTCACCGCGATGTCGGGGCTGCCGGTGACGATCCGGCTGATCGACCCGCCGCTGCACGAGTTCCTGCCGTCGCTGGAGGAGCTGGCGGTGCGGGTCGCGGTCGCCGAGGCGAAGGGGCAGGACCCGGGGCGCGACGCGACGCTGCTGAGCGCGGTACGCCGGATGCACGAACAGAACCCGATGCTGGGCCTACGCGGGGTGCGCCTCGGGCTGGCCATCCCGGGACTGTTCGCGATGCAGGTGCGGGCCATCGCCGAAGCGGCCGCCGCGGTGCGCAAGGCCGGTGGCGACCCGCGGCCGGAGATCATGGTCCCGCTGGTCGGCGCGGTACAGGAGCTGGAGACGGTACGCGCCGAGACGCTGGACGTACTCGCCGATGTGGCCGCGGAGAGCGGCGTCCAGGTGGACACGCTGATCGGCACGATGATCGAGGTACCCCGGGCCGCGATGACCTCGGGCCAGATCGCCGAGGCGGCGGAGTTCTTCTCCTTCGGCACCAACGACCTGACCCAGATGGGTTGGGGCTTCTCCCGCGACGACGTGGAGGGTTCGTTCTTCTCCCGCTACCTGGAACTGGGCATCTTCGGTGTCTCGCCGTTCGAGTCGATCGACCGGGAGGGCGTCGGCCGGATGATCCGGATCTCGGTGCAGGAGGGCCGGGCGACCCGGCCGGCGCTGAAGGTCGGTGTCTGCGGCGAGCACGGCGGCGACCCGGAATCGGTGCACTTCTTCCACCAGGTCGGGCTGGACTACGTTTCCTGCTCGCCGTTCCGGGTACCGGTGGCGAGGCTGGAGGCGGGGCGCGCCGCGGTCGAGGGCGCAGCTGTGTCGGACAGCCGGTGACCCGGGCGAGGGCGTAACCTGAGCCTCCGAGATCCAATCGATCGGAGGTTGTGCATGGCCAGCCGGTGGTACACGCTCGTCGTCGACGCGATCGATCCCGGCCGGCTGGCCCGCTGGTGGGCCGAGGTGCTCGACTACCAGGTCGTGTACGAGGCGCCGAGCGAGGTCGTGATCGCCAAGGACGAGAAGACCTATCCCGGGCTGATCTTCGTACCGGTACCGGAGTCGAAGGCGGTGAAGAACCGGCTGCACATCGACCTCAACCCGGACGACCAGGCGGCCGAGGTGGAGCGCCTGATCGGCATGGGTGCCCGCAGGGTCGACATAGGACAGGGCGAGGTGTCCTGGGTGGTGCTCGGCGATCCCGAGGGGAACGAGTTCTGCGTGCTCACCACCCGG
Organism: Micromonosporaceae bacterium; assembly: GCA_017354595.1. Taxonomy (GTDB): domain Bacteria; phylum Actinomycetota; class Actinomycetes; order Mycobacteriales; family Micromonosporaceae; genus DATEJJ01. The sequence goes on along the minus strand of JAFMQQ010000448.1, from coordinate 819 downwards.
GACCAGTAGCCCGCGGCGGTACGGGTGACAGATGGCGAGCGAGGAGCCGGAGCCGAAGCTGAGCTACCGCACCATGTTCTGGTACGGCGTGGTGGCTGCGCTGGGCGCGCTCACGGTCGCGATCGCCGCGATGGCCGTCTATGCGGTACGCAGCCTGCTGATCGAGATCGTCATCGCGATCTTCCTCGCGGTGAGCCTGGATCCCGCGGTGCGCTGGATGAACCGCAGGGGAGTCAAGCGCGGCCAGGCGGTCGCCACCATCTTCCTGCTCGCCTTCGTACTGGTCGCGCTCTTCCTGTGGGCGGTGGTACCGCGGCTGATCGAGGAGGGCGCGTCGCTCGCCCGCGACTACCCCACCTACCTCGACCGGCTGCGCGAGCAGTCCAGGGGGCTGCGCAACCTGGAGGACCGGTTCAACCTGCGGGACCGGATCGACGCCTTCGCCCGGGACCTGCCCGGCCAGATCGGGGCCGCCGCTCTCAGCTTCGGCCGGCGGATGTTCGGCGCTCTCGTCTCGCTGGTGCTGATCCTCACCCTGACCATCTACTTCATGGCCGACCTGCCCCGGCTGCGGCGCAGCGTGGTGCGGCTGTTCCCGCGTACCCACCGCGGCTCGGTCAACCGCGCGCTGGATGTCATGGTGGACAAGGTCGGCGCGTACATGATCGGCAACCTGATCATCTCCGCCTTCGCCGGGGCGGCCACCTTCATCGCCTGCCTGGTGCTACGGGTGCCGTTCGCGTTGCCGCTGGCGGTCTTCGTGGCGCTGACCGACCTGCTGCCGATCATCGGCGCCACGGTCGGCGCGATCGGCACCGG
>JAFMQQ010000447.1 GCA_017354595.1 Micromonosporaceae bacterium | reverse complement strand
TGCTGGAACGGGGCGAGACGTGGCAGACCGAGGCGGAGCCGGAGACCACCATGTCGCACGGCCGCCCGCAGCGGCGGGTGATCAGCCGCCGGGCCGCGCAGCTCGGCGACCGGGTGGTCGTCACCTGGCAGCAGCTGGATCGCGAGCTACGGCGGGAGCAGCAGCTGAGCCGGATGGAGGCGCTGGGCCGGCTCGGCTGGGTCGACTGGGACCTGGTGTCGAACGAGACCTACTGGTCGCCCGGGACCTACCGGATCCTCGGCCGGGAACCGGCCCGCGGCCCGGCCGGCCTTCGCCAGATCGCCGCGCTGGTACCCGGGGACGACCTGCCGGCGCTGGCCGAGCTCGTCTGCCAGGTGCTGGAGAAGGGCGAGGAGGGCAGTGCCGAGTTCCGGGTGGAGCGGGACGGGCACCTGGTCCACCTGCGGGCGGTGGTGGAGCCGCGGCTGGACCCGGGCGGCCGGCTGAGCTCGGTCGCGGCCATGGTGCAGGACGTGACCACCGTGCGCGAGGCGTACCAGAAGGTGCGGCGGGTCGAGGAGCAACTCGCGGGGCAACGGATCCGCCTGGCCGCGGAGCAGTCACTGACCCAGCGCATGCGTGAGGTGCTGTACCCGACCTCGCAACTGGATCTGGAGGTGCCCGGGGCGCGGGTGGTCGCCCGGCAGCTGCTGCCGGAGAGCGCGGGGGATGTGCGCGGCGACTTCTGCGACGCGACCGTGCTGCCCGACGGCGATCTGCTGCTGACCATCGGCGACATCTTCGGCAGCGGCGTGGCGGCGGCCGCCACCATGTCCCGGCTGGTGTACCCGGTCCGCGCGCTGGCGCTCTCCGGCGCCTCGCCGGCGCAGATCCTTGAGCTGCTCAACAGCGACCTGCGCCGGGACGCCGACCCGCCGCTGGCCAGCCTGCTGCTTGCCCGGTACGGAGCGGCGACCGGGCAGCTGCGCTGGGCGCAGGCGGGGCACCCGGCCCCGGCGGTACTGCGGGCCGGGCAGGCCACGCTGCTGGACCGGCCGGCCGGGGTGGCGCTGGGTCTGCTGCCGTATCCGGCGTACGCAGAGGCGGAGTTGCGCCTGCGCCCGGGCGACATCCTGGCCTGCTTCACCGACGGGGTGGTGTACGGGCGCGGGGACCCGGTGGACGACCCGCTGGCCACACTGCTGTCGCGGCTGCGCCACGCAGCCCGGCGCCGCGGCCTGCCCGGCGTGCTCGACGCCTGCCTGCGGCCGCGAGAGGACGAGGCCTGCCTGCTCGCCATCCAGGCGGTCGAGGTGCGTTGAGCCGGGAGAGGCCTCCGCGCGGGAGGTGCGTTGAGTGATCTGAGTGGCGACGGTCTGTCACTCTGTGCCCAGTGACTGTTGCCACCCGTGCAAACTCCCGTGAAGTCGGCACAGTCCTGATGTGTCAGGTGCATGCAGAGCGGGTAGCGCGCAAGCAGTTCGCGGGGGCACCGTTCGCGGGGGCTCGGTAGGAGGAGCGAGGCTCCGCCGGAGCCGGCGAGAAGAAAGGTGGCGAGCAGAGGGGTGCCGGGTCCGCTCCTGTGCCGGGTACGGCAGCGATTGCCCGTCTCCGTGGTCAGCCTGGAGGGCAGGCTGGACGAGACGTCCGTGGTCGGCGCCGTGGTGTCACTGCGCGACTGCCTGGCCGACCAGCCGACCGCACTGGTACTGGAGGCCGGCGGCCTGTCGGTGAGCGGGCCGCTCGCCTTCGCGCCGGTACTCAACCTGGCCGAGCGGGCGTGGCACTGGCCGGGCGTACCGGTGGTGCTGTGCCAGGCCCCAGCGGCGGTACGCGATCTGGTGCCGGTGCGGGCACCTGGTGGGACTGCCCGTGGCGGTACCGATGGTGGGGGTACCGGAGGGCCGGGTGTCAACGGCGGCGGTCTGCGGCTGTGCGACGACACCGATGAGGCGCTGCGCCGGGCTGGCCGTCACCCGGTACCACCCCGGCTGGAGCTGCGCCTGACGCCCGGCCGGCACGCGCCCGCCGCCTGCCGGCGGCTGGTCGAGCAGGCATGCCAGGACTGGGCGGTGCCACGGCTGCGCCGGATCGGCCAGGTGATCATCTCCGAGCTGGCCACCAATGCGGTCATCCACGCCGGAACGTCGATGGTGGTGACGCTCCGGTTGCTACCCGACCTCGCCGGCCGGACCCTGCGCGTCGCGATCCGGGACAAGGATCCCAGGTTGGTCGAGAGGCATCCGGATGACGCGGGTACGGACCGGCTGATCGAGCGCGGGCGCGGATTGTTGATCTTGGACGCGATGGCGGATGCGTGGGGGAGCGAGCCCACCGGCGACGGCAAGGTGGTGTGGGCTGAGATCACCTCTCCGCAGTCGAGTAAGTCCACTGAGTAACCGCGAAGGCGGTCTCATTACGCTCCGGCGGGTGTAGCCTACGAAAAGTCGCCTCGGAAACGGCGCGCCGGATGGGGTGGAGCCGGCGGACCAGAACCGGGCGGCGCGCAGCATCCGCCCGCCGGTCGGGTCTCCGACCGGCGGGGACAGACGAATCCAGGGCGCTCAAGAAATGGGTGCCACACCGTGCGCTGGCAAGGTCCGACCGACGATCGGTCCGGGGCACAGTACCGTGCGCGAAAGTCCCGGTCGACGCCTCAACGGCTGCACGCGGAGGCTACCATGACCCGTTCCAGCCAGCGGCCGGCCCAAGTGGCCGTCCGGGTACCCGACGAGGACTGGCGCGACGAGGTGGACGCGCAGATCCACGCGGAGTTCCACCGGATGAGTGTGTTGCCCGTCGACGACGAGCGGCGCATCCGCATCCGGAACGATCTGATCTGCGCCGGGCTGCCACTGGCCCGGCGTACCGCACAGCGATTCCGCAGCCGCGGCGAGCCCCTCGACGACCTGGTCCAGGTCGCCACCGTCGGATTGATCAAATCGGTGGACCGGTTCGACGTGAGCCGGGGCGTACCGTTCAGCCACTACGCCGGTCCCACGATCCTCGGTGAGCTCAAGCGACACTTCCGGGACAAGGGCTGGAGCGTCCGGGTCACCCGTCGCATGCAGGAACTGCACCTTGAGATTGCCCACGCGGTACCGCAACTCAGCCAGGCGCTGGGCGGATCGCCGACCGTCGCGCAACTCGCCGCCCATCTGGGCGCCGAGGAGGACGAGGTGATCGCCGGCCTTGAGTGCGGGGCGGCGTACCGCACCCGTTCGCTGTCCAGCCCGGTGCACACCGACGACTGCGGGAGCACCGAACTCGGCGAGGTCATCGGGGAGGAGGACGCGGAGTTGGAGTCCGTAGCCGACCGCGAGGCCTTGCACCAGGTCCTCGGCGAGTTGCCCGAACGCGAGCAGCGGATCGTCTCGCTGCGGTTCTTCGGCAACCTCACCCAGTCGCAGATCGCTGCCCGGGTCGGCATTTCCCAGATGCATGTATCCCGGCTGCTCACCCAGTCGCTGTTGCTGTTGCGGGAGCGGCTGCTCGCCGACGAACCGGAGACGTAGCCACATCCCGGGCGGCGGCGAGCACCTCCTCGACCGTGATCGTGGACAGGTCGCCGCCCCGGTACAGCACCCGGTGCTGCGGGCGCCCCGATGGCGGCCCCCAGCGCCGGGGCGGTACCGGCCCGAAGAGCACCACCGAGCGGGTGCCGTACCCGGTGGCCAGGTGCGCGGCGCCGGTGTCGCCGCAGATGACCAGGCGCGCCGCGGCGACCAGGGCGGCCAGCCCGGTCAGGCC
>JAFMQQ010000446.1 GCA_017354595.1 Micromonosporaceae bacterium | reverse complement strand
CGCCCGGCGGAGTGGTCCGGTGAACAGCCGCCGTTCCCGCCCCACGTCCAGTACCTGTCCCTGCCCGCCCAGCACCGCGGGGATCACCTTCGCATCGCACGCGATCCGGCGCACCGCCTCGGGCGAGAGCCGTTCGCCGGTGTCCAGGGTGCCGGCGGCCACCTGCTGGCGCAGCAGGTCGTAGTTGAGGGTGACCACGATGCCGGGGCGGTCGCCGCCGTGTTCGGGCAGGGTTTCGGTATCCAGGGCCAGTTGGGCGATGTCGGCCAGGGCGTCGGCGCGGCGCTGGGCGGGGGTGCGGTCGTCGTGGGTTCCGGCCCGCCGCGTCAGCGGGTCCAGGGCGGCCGAGACGGTGGCGGCGGCGGCCTGGTCGAGTAGTCCGTGTAGCCGCACCCCGCCGGCACCGTCGGGGGAGAGGGTGAGGTGGCGCCGTTCGAACGCCCGCTTCTCGGCCCGCTCGAGTTGGCGGCGTTCGTGCTCGTCGGCCAGATCCTGGGCGATGTAGCCAAGGATGCGGCCACCGGCGATGCGCAGGCCTTTGGGTTCCAGCATCTGTGCCTGCTCGACGAGCAGCTTCTCGGCCTTGGCCGCCACGTCGGGTCCCGCCTCAACCGGCAGGTCCCGCACCGCGGCCGCGATCACGGCTGCCTGCTCCGCGTTGACCTGTCCGGCGGCAAGGGCGTCCCGGGTGCGTGGCGCCGCCCGGTCCAGCGCCCTGGCCAACTCCACCATCCGGTGACAGGTACCCGAGGACAGCCGCAACCGGTCGCGCAACCAGGAGGTAGTCGACGACGCACCCTGCCGCCGGGCCAACCCGCGGGCCTCGAACTCCGCCACCGCCGCCAGCTTCTCCGCCAACGCCTGCTGCTCCCGGGCATGGGCCTGGTCGATGCGGGCGATCAGCTCCCCATCCGACAGCCCCCACACCGCCCGACCTGTGTCGTCGACGTCCACATAGGAATTCTCCCACAGTTGTCCACCGCGTCCGGCGTGTCGCGAACCCCTCAACCAAACCGAGACCTTAGGCTACGCAAGATTGTCCATAGTGGACTGAAGAATCGGCTGCTACCCTGCTACGGGACTGCGAACCGGCGGATGTAGCGCTTCTGCCACGGTGTCTCGACGGCGCGTCGATCGTAGTGTTCTCGGATGAAGTCGACCGCCTCGTAGGCGAAGACCCCATCGATGACGGCGAGGCAGGCCAGCGCGGTTCCCGTTCTCCCGCGGCCGCCGCCACAGGCGATCTCGACCCGTTGCGTTGCGCACATCTCCCATGCCGCGTTCAGTAGCAGGTGCGCTTCGGCTGGGTTGGTGGGCAGCCAGAAGTCCGGCCATCGTAGCCATCGGCTCGGCCAGGGTACGGCGGGTGGTGGTTTGTTGAGAAGGTAGATGCCGTACGTGGGCGGTGGGCCTTCCGGAGGCGGGTGTCGCAGGCCGCGGCCCCTTACCAGGCGGCCGGACGGCAATTGCACGACGCCGGCGCCATTCGCGTCCCAAGCAGTGATCACGAAGGCACCCCGTGCGTCGCCGGCCGTGCGGCGTGCATGTGGTGCACCGGGCCGTGGCCGCTACCGACCTCAAGCTCGTCGGCGGTGAGCAGCGCGCCGGTCAGGTACGCCTTGGCGTCGGTGACCGCGCTCAGCCAGTCGTCCCGCTGCGGCCGCAGGGCCGCGACCGCCGCGGAGAGGGTACAGCCGGTGCCGTGCGAGTTGCGGGTGGCGACCCGGGGTGCGGTCAGCCGTACCGGCTCGGCGCCGGGCAGTGCCAGCAGGTCGGGACTATCTACTGTGGACAAGTGGCCGCCCTTGAGGAGGATGCCCGGACCCAGGGCGGCGAGCGAGTCGAGCTGCGAGCGCATCTGCGACTCGTCCCGCGCCTCGACGCCGTCGAGCAGCACCGCGGCCTCCGGCAGGTTGGGGGTGACCAGGTCGGCCAGCGGCAGCAGCACGTCCCGCAGCGCCTGCACCGCGTCCGGTGTCAGCAGCCGGTCCCCGCTCTTGGCGACCATGACCGGATCCAGCACCAGGTACGGTGGGCGCCGGCGGAGCAACGTCTGGGCGACCGCACGCACCACGGGGGCGGTACCCAGCATGCCGATCTTCACCGCGTCGACCCGGATGTCGTCGAAGATGGAATCGAGCTGCGCGGTGACGAACTCCGCCGGCACCGCCTGCACCGCCCGTACCCCCAAGGTGTTCTGCGCGGTCAACCCGGTGATCGCACTCATCCCGTACGTGCCCAGGGCGGCGAAGGTCTTCAGGTCCGCCTGGATCCCGGCGCCACCACTCGGATCGCTGCCGGCGATGGTGAGCAGGTTGGGTATCACGGGTTCACCACCGCCACCCGCGGCGCCGGCAGCAGGGCGACGGCGAAGGTGGCCAGCGCCGCGACGGCGAAGGCGCAGACCGAGGCGGAGAGCCAGGCCGGCGGGTACAGGTGCAGAAAGGAGCGGGCCGAGGTCCAGGCCGACGCCCACCAGCCGACACTGCCCGGGTTGACCAGCTGGTACGCGATGAAGCCGAGCAGCCACGGCACGAGCAGCAGCGGCCGGGCCGGTGCCCGGTCCGAGGTGTCCCAGCCGGTGCCACGGCGCACACCGAAGTACCAGACGACCAGCACGGCGGTCAGCGGTACGAAGACCGAGCCGATCAGGTACAGGAAGTTCTGGTAGTCGGCGACGTGCAGCACCAGAGCGCCGGCGGTGGCCAGCGCGCCGGTGACCACGGCGAGCAGCCGCCGGTCGGTCAACGGGCGGAGATTCTGCACCGAGACCGCCGTCGAGTACACGTTGGTGAACGACTCGTCCAGCTCCCGCGCGATCAGCACCGCGAAGGCGAGGAAGCCGGCCGGTACCGCGAGGAACGCGCCGAACAGCTGGCTCTGCGGGTCGGCGCCGGCGGGGCTGGGCCCACCGTGGGCGGCACCGGCCAGGGTGGCGAAGGCGAGCAGCCCCAGGGTGAAGCAGCCGATCTGCGCGAGGCCGTAGCCGGCCAGCGAACCGGCGAAGGCGGACCGGCCGGTGCGGGCATGCCGGGTGTAGTCGGCGGCGAGCGGTACCCAGGAGACCGCGACCGCGATCGGGGTGTCCACCGCGACCCAGAAGCCGGACCAGGAGCCGGCGGTCAACGAGGGCAGCGGGTGCCGGGCCAGCTGCACGAACAGGTACCCGGCGGCGAGTGCGACGGCCACCAGCGCGTACCGGCGCAGCACCCGTACCACGCCCAGCGGGCGCAGCGCCATCAGCGTGGTGAGCGCGCCGGCCGCCAGGACGTATACCGGATAGGCGTGCCAGGGCAGGAGCTCCGCGAGCGCGGTGGCGATGACCCACAGCTCGAACATCGCCCAGCCCAGGCACTGCAACAGGTTGAGCGCGGTCGGCGCGTAGGAGAGGCGGAGCCCGAACAGGCCACGCATCAGTACCATGGCCGGGGCGCCGGTACGGGAACCGACCACAGTAGACAGTGCAAGTAGGAGGGTGCCGGCAAGGGTACCGGCCACGGTGGCGGACAGCGCGCCGAGCAACGACATCGCCGGGAAACCCGCCGGCTGCAGGATGAACAGCGCGTTGACCGGCCCGAGCAGGGTCAGCCCCAGGTTGCCCCACAGCGCGCCCTGGTCCCAGCCGCCGAGCGTGCGCGGCTGCGGGTCGCGCAGCCGCAGTCCCGGCTCGGTCCGGCCCGCGCTGCCGTGGGTGATCACCGGCGCCACGGCGGGCC
>JAFMQQ010000445.1 GCA_017354595.1 Micromonosporaceae bacterium | reverse complement strand
GCAGGGCGGCCCGGGCCACCGCGCGCGCGGCCAGCTCCCGGTCGCCGACGGTCGCGGCCGCGTACTCGTCGGCCCACCGCTCGGTCGCCTGGACGTTGGCCCGGGCCACGCGGTGCAGCATCGGGTTCGCCTGCGCGCAGAGGTCGACCAGCAGCACCCACCACACGTGCCGGTGGCGCAGGTGCGCCGCCTCGTGGGCGAACAGGACCCGCTGCTCGTCGCCGGAGAGGGCGCGGAGCAGCCCGGTGGTGACCAGGATCCGGCCGCCGCCGGCCGGGGTGGCGTAAGCGTCCGGCTGCTCGCTGTCCAGGACGATGACGGGTTGGCCGGCGGTAGCCGGGGCGAGGTGCCGGCACTCGCGGTGCAGCTGGGCGTACGCCGCCGCGCGCAGTACCGCGTCGTGGCCCGCGCGTACCGTCGCCGCGACCAGCAGCGCGCAGCAGAACAGCGCCAGCCACACCGGTACCGGGTCGGTGCTGCGCAGGTCCTGCGGCGACCACTCGCCGACCCTGGCGACCGGCGGGAGTTGGGCCACCGCGGTCGACCCGGCGAACCCGAGGACGGCGATCAGCACGGCCGTGGCGATCAAGGCGCCGGCGGTGAGCAGGAGAGTCGCGGTGCGCGGCGGCAGCACGTGCGCCCGGCGCGGGGCGTACCAGGCGAACGCCGCCACCGCCAGCACGGCGAGTCCGAGCATGGTGATCACTGCCGGTCCTCCGGTCGCGGCCGGTGCACGAGTTCGGCGATGACGGCCTCGTCGGCCGGGGAGAGGGCCTCGACGAAGCGGGACAGTACCCGGGCCCGGTTCTCGCCCGCGTCCAGCAGCCGCCGCATCCGCCGCGCGGTCACCTCGGCGTCGTCGCCGGCGGGCTGGTACGCGTATGCCCGCCCGGATCGGATCCGGGTGACCGAACCCTTCTGGTGCAGCCGGGCCAGCACGGTCATCACTGTGGTGTAAGCCAGGTCGTCACCGAGCGCGTCGCGTACCTGTGCCGGTCGCATCGGCCCGGACGCTGCCGCGAGTACCGCGACGACCTCGTGCTCGAGGCTGCCCCGGGCGCGCCGCCTGTCATCCATTACCTGTGCCTCCTTACCCGCACTAGTCGGAGGGTAGTAGCAATCCGGCCGGTTGGCACCGGTCAGGCCGCGGCGGAGACCCAGGTGGGATGCTGCTGGATGAACTGGCCCACGGTGTCGTGGTTGAGCGAGCCGATCAGCTGCCGGCTGTCGTTGCTGAGCAACTCGTACGAGATGCCACCGATGATGCGCGGGTTGAGCTGGCCGTCATTGGTCTTCACGGTGACCAGAGCCGCGGGGGTGATGGCCCGCATGGCGTACGCCCAGTCCGACGGCGAGATGCCGCCGTCATCGATGGTCATCGCCTTGCCCAGCGCGCCCAGGACCCGGTTCAACCGCAGCGGGTTGGTGAAGGTACCGAGGCTGAACAGCTTCTTGAAGACGGCCTTCAGGAACTGCTGCTGGTGCCGCTGCCGGCCGTAGTCGAGGTCGTGGTTGGCCAGCAGGTCGCGCTGCCGGACGTAGTCCAGCGCCTGCCAGGCCGGGAAGTTCTTGCACAGCCCTTTCGGGTAGACCACCGGCGTGACGCCCGGTACCGGGCCGCGCACGGTGCCGTCGCTGTTGAGGTAGAACGGTGCCTTCTCCACGTGGTTCCTGGTGAATCCAATGTGGATGGAGGTGGTGGTCTCGTCGACGCACAGGTAGACCCCGCCGAGCGCCGCCACCACCTGCTGGAACCCGGTGAAGTCGATGACCGCCGCGGCGTCGGGCGCCGGGCCGCCCAGCGACTGGATCGTCTTTGCCAGCAGGTTGACGCCGCCGGCGGTACCGCCGCCGTGCCACCGGCCGAAGGCGTACGCCGCGTTGATCTTCTCGTACCCGCCGCCCCACCCGGTGGCCCTGTCCGCCGGGATGTGGACATACGTATCGCGCGGGATGGATACCAGGTATGCCTGGTCGTGGTTGGCCGGGATGTGCAACAGGATGATCGAGTCCGCCCGAACCAGGTCGTTCGGGTTCTGGGCCGGACGCGCGTCCAGCCCCACCAGCAGGATGTTCTTCGCGCCCACTACGGTCACGTGGTGCTCCGGCGCCTGAGCCTGCGCGCCGGCATCACCGAGCAGATTGTGGTTGCCGATGCGATGGTTGGCGTACGAGGCAACGAAGACATTCGCGATGACGACGATCCCGCCGCCGAGCAGCAGTACCACGCCGAGGATGAGGAACAACCGCGCCCACAGCGGCGCCTTGGGCCGACTCCGGATCTCGGTGTCGTCGATGCGCCAGATATTGTGCATGGCCCGTGCCTCCTACTACCTTCTACCAGTCCTAGTAGTAGGTGTGCTACTACTACTAGGGCCGTAGTAGCGAGGGTACTCCGATCGGATGGGAGGTGGGATGCCACGTGGTGTTGCGGGTCGTGATCATGTCCGGCAGCGTCGGAGCCGGTCATGACGGCGCCGCGGAGGAGCTGGCCCGGCGGGTACGCGAACGCGGGCACGAGGTCGTTCGGCTGGACCTGCTGGACCTGGTGGCGTGGCGGATCGGGTGGCTGGTCCGGCGCTGCTACGCGGCGGAGCTGGCCCGGGTACCACGTACCTGGGGCTGGGTACTGACCACGCTGCAACGCCACCGGTGGCTGGCCGCGCTGGTCGGCTTCCTGGTGTACCGGCTGGCGGCACCCGCCACCCAGGCGGCCCTGACCCCCTGTCCGGATCTGGTCGTCTCGGTCTACCCCGGCGCCAGCCAGCTGCTGGGCCGGATGCGCAGCCGGGGCGAGCTGGACGCGCCCGTGGTCACCTTCCTCACCGACATGTCCGTCCATCCACTGTGGATTTCCCCGGGGGTGGACCTGCACCTGGCGTTGCACGAAGTCGCGGCGGCACAGGCTGGCGAGGCGGGCGCCGAGACGGTACGGGTCGGCGGTGCGGCGGTACGGCCGCGGTTCCGGCCGGCCTACGCGTCGGTCGAGCGGGCCGTGGTCCGGTCCCGGCTGGGTATCCCCGCCGACCGGCCGGCCGCGCTGATCACCGGCGGCTGCTGGGGCCTGGGCGACCTGCTCGCCACCGCCGCCGATATCGCCGCCACCGGGCTCGCCACGCCGGTGGTCGTGTGTGGCACCAACACCCAGCTGCAGGCGATCGTGCGGGCCCGGGGGCTCGGCGTGGCGGTGGGCTGGATCGACGATCTGGCGCCGTTGATGCGCGCCTGTGACGTGGTGGTACAGAACGCGGGCGGGCTCACCTCGCTGGAGGCGTTGGCCTGCGGCGTACCCGTGCTCAGCTACCGGTGCCTGCCCGGCCACGGCACCAGCAACGCGGCCGCCCTGCACGAGGCCGGGCTGGCCGCGTGGCCAACCGACCTGGGTGCGTTGCGCGCCGCGCTGATCAAAGCGCTGGAGGGGCCGCCGCCGGCGGTACCCGAGCTGGTGCTGGCCGACCCGACGGAATTGCTCGTCGGGGTGTGCCCGGGTACCGCCGCGGCCGCGACCCGGGACCGCGACGTGGCCCCGGTGCCTGCACCCCGGGAGGTCGATCCGGTCACCCCGGCGACGGCCAGGGATATCGATGCGGCCGCCGCCGAGGCGGCCGGGGCGGCAGGGGTTCCGGCGTGAGGATGCGGCGGGCGGCCATGGTCGGGCTGGCCGGGCTCGGCGCGGTCGCCGCCGTGCACGCCCTCCCAGCGGTCGCATCCTGGCCGGCGCTGCGG
>JAFMQQ010000444.1 GCA_017354595.1 Micromonosporaceae bacterium | reverse complement strand
GTACCTTGCGCTCAACCAGCGCCCGTGCGGTGGCCGCCTCGGTCTCGTCGTCGACCTCGCCGAGCGCCTCGCCGACCAGCTCGCGGTCGACTCCCCGTTGGCGCAGCTCGTTACCGAGCGCCCGGCGAGCCAGGCCGCGCCCGTGATGCCGGCTGCTCACCCAGGCGCGGGCGAACGCGGCATCGTCGATGATGCCCACGTCGCGGTACCGGTCGAGGACGCTGCTGGCGACCTCGGCGTCGATACCGCGCTTGCGCAGTGCGGTGGCGAGCTCGGCGTGGGTACGGGGCCGGACGGCGAGCAGCCGTAGGCAGATCTCCCGCGCCCGCTCGGCGGGGTCGGACTCCGGCTCGTCAGGGCCGGTGGGTTCGGCCCTCGTTGCCGTGCTCGCCTTCGTGGGGCGGCGTGGCCGGGGTGGGGCGGCATCCCAGCCCCGGCCGGTACGCGCGCCTCGGCGCCTGCCGGGCACGGTCAGAAGTCCACCGTGATGGCGTCGCCGGTGCCCTCGGCGTTGGCCGGACCGACGCCGAGCTTCTCCAGGATCTTCTTCTCCAGCTCGGCGGCGACGTCCGGGTTTTCCTTGAGGAACTTGCGGGCGTTCTCCTTGCCCTGGCCGAGCTGGTCGCCGTCGTACGTGTACCAGGCACCGGACTTACGGATGATGCTCTGCTCGACACCCACGTCGATCAGCGAACCCTCACGGGAAATGCCTTGGCCATAGATGATATCGAATTCCGCTTGCTTGAAAGGCGACGCAACCTTGTTCTTGACGACCTTCACCCTGGTGCGGTTCCCGACCGCGTCGGTGCCGTCCTTAAGACTCTCGATACGCCGGATATCCAGCCGTACTGAAGCATAGAACTTCAGTGCCTTACCACCGGTCGTCGTTTCGGGGGAGTTGTGGACCATGACACCGTCGACGAAGTAGTTGTGGTTGCCCTCTACCTCGATGTCGAACCGGTTCATCGAGCGAGTTCTTGGCTTGACGTGGACATCGAGGATCCGGGCGGGGGTCGGTCGCAGCTCCGCCTCGACGAACTCCGGCACAACCGCGCAACGACCACGGAACCGTGGCAGCAGCTTGCATTCCATCGCGGCGGGGATAGACGAGGCGACGATCTCCTGGAACTTCGCCGAGGCCGCCGTGGTGAACAACAGGAACGCCATGCGCAACGCCCCGCGCCGAACGAGCTTCACATCCAACCCGTAGGCGTCGCGCAGGTGCTGAGCGAGCCGCTGCCGGGATCCCTCGCTCATCGCCTCGACACAGATGCCGATGCGCCCACTGCCCCCTCTGGTGCGCTCCTGAAGTCCCTTCGAGCGCAGCGTGAAGCAGCCGTCGTCCATGTACCACACCGCGAGGGCGAGCGGGGTCAGTGCCTTGAGGTAGTCCCAACTCAGGTGCTTCCTGCCATCGCCCAGATAGACCGCGCGCTGCAGTTCATGCAATTCGGGTAGCGGGGTGAAGTCGACGAAGGCGGCGTCCTTCTCGTTGACCCGACGCGAATGCTCGATGTTGCCGAGCAGAGAGACCTTCCAGTCGAGGTAGTCGATCTGGCCGGCGCCCTGACCGAGCCGGAACCGGACTCCGGAACGGTCGCGACGGTTGGGCGACAGATTCCCATCTCCCATCAGCGATCCGAGCACCACCTGCCACTGCTGTCCGCTCAGGCGCCGCTGCTCCGCGAGCATCACGCGGTCGCCAGCGACCAGTTCGCCCGCCTGCCGCCAGCCTCCGGGCGTGCGGATCAGGTGGTTGGCGGTGGCGGCGAACTGGGCTCGCCCGTTGCCGGCCGACTTGGCGACGGTGAACTGCAGGAACTCCTCGGCTGGTCCGTTATTGAACCAGTTCACGATCTTCCTCGGCACGACCCGGTCGGTCTCCGGGTCGTATGACAAGACCTCGACGTCCATGCGCCGGTTGACGATCTTGCCGATCTTCTCCTGGGTGCCGTCGGCCAGCGTCACTCGAGTGGAGTAGCTCATGCACCCGAACATGATTCCGATTTTTTCGCGAAGCTGGTTGATGAATATCGCGGTGGTGCCGGAATTGTTCAGCGCGCCGGTTATCTTTCGCAGTGCCTGGCTCATCAGGCGGGCCTGGAGGCCGACGTGGTTGTCGCCCATCTCGCCCTCGATCTCGGCGCGCGGTACCAGGGCCGCCACCGAGTCGATCACGATGAGGTCCAGCGCGCCCGAGCGCACCAGCATGTCGGCGATCTCCAGCGCCTGCTCACCCGTGTCGGGCTGGGAGACCAGCAACGAGTCGGTATCGACGCCGAGCGCCTTGGCGTAGTCGGCGTCGAGCGCGTGCTCCGCGTCGATGAACGCGGCGATGCCGCCGGCCGCCTGTGCGTTGGCGATCGCGTGCAACGCAAGGGTTGATTTCCCGCTACTCTCCGGTCCGTAAATCTCCACGATGCGGCCGCGCGGCAGGCCGCCGATGCCCAGCGCCACATCCAACGCGATAGAGCCGGTCGGGATCACCGCCATCGGGATCACCGGGCGCTCGCCGAGGCGCATCACGGAGCCCTTGCCGAACTGCTTGTCAATCTGTGTGAGCGCCAGGTCGAGCGCCTTCTCGCGGTCAGGCACTGAAGCCATCGCTGCCACCCCTTGGGTCGCGGTCTTCGCCGGTCTCTTCGTCACGCGCACACGCTAGGCGTCCGGTACGACAGAAGACAGCCACCGGGCCGAGCCTGTGGATAACTCGCGCCCTGTGGACGATACCCGTACAGATGTACGACGCGCGCGAGCGACACGCCGTTCAGCGCAGCTTGGCAGGTACCCGCTCCGGATAGGCCGCGACCACCGCTCGCCAGACCGCGACCGTCTCCTCACCGTCGGCCAACGCCTGGTCGATGGTCCGCCCGCCGAGCTGGGGCAGCATCTGGTCGGCCGCCACGCTGGGCGCGTACCCGGCCCCGAACACCTGCTCCAGCCGCCACCAGAAGTCGGTCAACCGCACCCAGCCACGGTAACCAGCGCAGCGCTCCCTAGCGCAATGCCCCGGCCGCGACGCGGAGGTCGGCGACGAAGCCGGCGTACGCGCCCTCCCGGTCGTCGGCGCGCAGGATCGCGGACGGGTGCAGGGTCGCCACGATCTGCGCCCCACCGCCCGGCTGGGCGTAGTCCTCGGGACGGTACGCGGACTCCGGCCACGGCATCGGTACCCCGCGGGAGCGGGTGACCCGGAACGAGGGGCCGAGCAGCGCCTGCGCCGCGGTCGCACCCAGTGCCACTACCACGCGCGGGGCGAGCTGTGCGAACTCGGCGAGCAGCCAGGGCCGGCAGGCCGTGATCTCGATCCGGTCCGGGGTCTGGTGGATCCGCCGCCTGCCTCGCATCGAGAATTTGAAATGCTTCACCGCGTTGGTGATGTACAGGTCGCTGGGCTCCAGACCGATGTCGCCGACCGCGCGGCGCAGCAGCACCCCGGCCGGACCGACGAACGGCTCGCCGCGCTGGTCCTCCACGTCACCGGGCTGCTCGCCCACCAGCGCCATCCGGGCGGTGGTGGTGCCCCGGCTGAACACGGTCTGGGTGGCCTCCCGGTACAGATGGCAGCCCTGGCAGCCGCGGGCGGCGGCGCGCAGCCCATCGAGGTCGGCGTCGTCAGGGACGAACGGCGCCGCCGTCGGCGCCGGCTCCGCGCGAGGACCGCTCACCGGCTCAGCCTACGGCCGCCGTACTCGAGTCGCTTCACTACGACCGTAGGGATGTAAC
>JAFMQQ010000443.1 GCA_017354595.1 Micromonosporaceae bacterium | reverse complement strand
CCAAGACGGATCTGGCCTTCCTCCAGGATCTGGCGAAGAGGTACGCCGCCAAGTGCTTCGTGGAGCTGGACGAGAAGAACCACGAGGTCCTCTACTTCATCCCCGAGCGCCGGGTGGTCACGGTACGCCGGCCGGAGACTCTGGTGCTCGGGTACCGGCAGGGCCCGGGCAGCAACCTGATGACGTTCTCGCCCCAGTTCGACGCGAGCGACTTCGACCGGCTCAAGGAAGTCAACGACCTGGACGAGCACGGGCGGCGGGTGGACACCGCGCCCCCGCAGCCGGCCGAGGTGCTGATCTGGGACCTGCCGGCGGACCTGCGCAGCCGGGTCACCGCCGCCGACTGGGACCGGGTGAAGACCCTCTACGACGCCGGGGTACGCGCCAAGCAGGCGTTGCAGAGGAAGCTCGCCGCGCCGCGCCGGCGCGCTGGCGTGGTGGTCCGCAACCAGGCCGAGCTCGACGCGCGCAGCACCACGCTGGTGTCCCGCCGGCTCGGCATGTCGGCCAACGGCACCACCATCGGGACGATCTGGCTGCGCGCCAAGTCCAACGTGGTGATCAGCGGCGTGCACGAGCGCTTCGCCGGCCAGTGGTACGTCAGCAGCGTCACCCACACCATCAACTCCGGCGGCTACAAGTGCGACTTCAAGGCGGTGCGCTAGCCATGGCCGACCAGTACTTCGGCAAGTACAGCGGGATCGTCAAGGACAACCGGGACGACGACAAGCTCGGCCGGATCCTGGTGTCGGTACCGGCGATCTTCGACCCGGACGAGACCGTGCAGGCCCGGCCGGTGCTGCCGTACGGGGTGTTCTTCGTACCCGAACAGGACACCGAGGTCTGGGTCGAGTTCGAGGGCGGCGACCCGAACCTGCCGCTGTGGGTGGGTGTGCAGCCCGCCCCGGGCGCGTTCGCGGATGCGAAATCGGCGAGCCCGCCGACCGTACGCGCGGTCAGCACCGCCTCCGGCCACCTGCTGGTCTTCGACGACACCTCGGGCAGCGAGGCGATCGTGCTGACCGACGGCGAGCACCAGCACGTGCTGAGCCTGGACAGCGGCGGTGTCACGGTGAAGGAGGGCCAGTCCGGCAACAAGATAACGATCAGTTCGGACGGGGTGGTGATCGAGCACTCCTCCGGGCACAAGATCAGCGTGCAGTCCGGGACGGTCAGCGTGTCGCACCAGGCGGGCAACTCGATCACCGTCGACGCGACCAGCGTGAAGGCCGCGACCGCGGCGTCATCGATAGAGCTGGGTCCGGCCGGGATCACCATCACCGGCACCCCGTTGCTGAAACTCAATACCGGCGCCGCCCCGGTCGTGCGGGCCGGCATCGACCAGGGGATCGGCAACATGGGCGCGCCGGTGGTCATGATTCCCGGCCAGTTCACCGTGTTGGCCTGAGGAGTACGCGATGAGCCTGGGTAGTGATAAACAGGTCTGCACCACCGAGTTCGTCGAGGCGATGCGCCGCCGGCTGGATGCGGCCGATCCGCCGATGGGGTCCAATGTGGACAACGCCGAGGTACGCAAGAATTTCGAGGCACTCGGCGACGCGGCGTTCCGGATCCTCACCGTCCAGGCCGAGACGGTCGCCGCGGATCCGGCATTCTTCGTCTGGGTCAGCGCCATCGACGCGTACGTGCGGGCGGTCGGAGCGTGGCAGCAGGGGGTACGACAGGCGTTCAGCACCTGGGCGCCGGCCGACGTACCCGGCCAGCAGCTGCGGGCGGCGATCCTCGGGGTGACCGTACCCGGGCCGCCGCCCGGCCCCGCCCCCGGCACGCTCGCCGGCAGGCTGCGATGAGCGCCCCGCTGTCCGGTCCGGCGTTCCCGTTCCGGATCGAAAACGGCCGGGTTGCCGTCCACAGTGGACCCGCGAAGTTCGGCGACGACCTGCGCCACCTGCTCTCCACCCGGCTCGGCGAACGGGTGGTCCGCCGCGACTACGGCGGCGGGGTACACGGGCATCTGCAGGACCCGAACGACACCACGCTGCGCACCCTGATCCGGCACGAGATAGAGCTGGCGCTGCGGGCGTTCCTGCCGCAGGCCCGGCTGCTCGGGCCGATCCAGCTGGCCGCGCAGGGCAGCGAGTTGACCGTCTCCTTCGACTACCGCATCGACCCGGCCGCCGACGCCGCGGCCGGACCGCAGCGGGTCGAACTCACGCTGGGGGCGCCATGACCGACGTTCGCGGCGTGCCCGTCGACTACACCAACCTCGGTTACGAGGCGCTGCGTGCGGCGATGCTGGACATCGCCCAGCAGACCCTGCCCGAGTGGACCGACCACTCGGAGAACGACCTCGGGGTGCTGCTGATCGAGCTGTTCGCGTACGCCAGCGATCTGACGCTCTACTACCAGTCCCGGATCGCCGCGCAGTTGTTCCCCGGTACCAGCGACGAGCCGGTGGCGCTGACCCAGCTGCTCCGGCTCCTCGGCTACGAACTGGCACCGCCAACTCCGTCCACTGTGGAGCTATCGGTGGCGGTGGATGCTGGCCAGGCCCTCCCGCTGAGCCTCCCGGCCGGTACCGCGTTCCTGACCACCACACCCGCCGGCGAGCAGCTGCGCTACGAGACGCCACAGGACGTCACCATCACCGCCGCCGACCTCGGCCCCACGGTCGAGGGCAACCTGCGCTGGTTCGCGCCGGTCCCGGCGGTCGAGGGGCATACGGTCAGCGGCGAGCTGCTCGGCGTCTCCGACGGCAGTCCCAACCAGCTCTTCCAGCTGTCGCAGCAGCCGGTGATCGCCGGCTCGGTGCTGGTCACGGTTGCAGAGCCGGGCGGCGACACCCGCTGGCAGGAGGTGCCGACGCTGGCCACGGCCAGCCCCGGGCAGCGCTGTTTCGTGGTCCAGCGCGGTCCGGACGGCTCGGTCACGCTGCTGTTCGGCGACGGGTTCAATGGGATGATTCCGCCGCGCGGGGCCACCGTGGGCGCGGCGGCCGAAGTCACCGCGACCTACCGGGTCGGCGGTGGGCCGGACGGCAACGTGCCGGCTGGTACCGCGTTCACCACGCCGGTCAGCGCGCTGCGCGCGGTGCTGTCAGCCACCGGCGGTACCGGCGGCGAGCCGGCGGAGAGCCTGGACCGGGCGCGGGCCCGGGCGCCCCGGCTGTTCCGGGCCCAGGAACGGGCGGTCACCGCGGATGACTACGTCGAGCTGGCGTTGCGCACGCCCGGTGTCGGCAAGGCCCGGGCCGTTCCGTTGAACTGGAACGACGTGCTGCTCTACGTGGCGCCCAGCGGACGTGTCGAGCAGCCGTCCGAGCTGCTGCGGCGGGACCTGCTGGCGGCGTTCGAATCAGCCCGGATGGTCTCAACCGGATTGCGCATCATCGGACCGCAGCCGGTCGACGTGTACATCGACGCGGTGGTCCGGGCGCAGCCGTACTTCCTGCAGAGCGACGTGGTGGCCGCGGCCCAACAGGCGGTCGGCGCGCTGCTCGCCTTCGACAACGTGGATTTCGGCGCGCCGGTCTTCCTGAGCCGGGTGTACGACGCCGTACAGAGCCTGACGCAGGTCACCTCGTTGACCGTCACCCGGTTCAGCCGCGATCCGGCCGGCGGGGTGGACGCCGCAGGGGTACTCACCCTGGAACCGTTCGAGCTGGCCCGACCCGGCTACCCGGAGGCGATCCGGGTGAGCGTCGAGGGCGGGGTGGTACGGTGACCGCCCCCGCCACCGACCTGCGCGCGCCCACCGACGTGGTGGCCCGACCCCACCT
>JAFMQQ010000442.1 GCA_017354595.1 Micromonosporaceae bacterium | reverse complement strand
CCGACTCCGGCACCATTCGGATCAATGGGCACGACCTGCGTACCCCGGCCGGAAAGCAGGAAGTCAAGCGCCAACTCGGCTACCTCCCACAGGAACTCGGCCTCTACCCCGACCTCAGTGCGCGCGCCTTCCTCGACGACATTGCAATCCTCAAGGGACTCGCCGACCGCGCCACCCGACGCGCCCGCGTCAGCGAACTACTCGACGCCGTCGGACTCACCGACGTCGCCAACCGCAAACTCAAAACCTTCTCCGGCGGCATGAAACGCCGGGTCGGTATCGCCCAGGCACTCCTGGCCCAGCCACGGCTACTCATCGTCGACGAACCCACGGCAGGACTCGACCCAGAAGAACGGGTCCGCTTCCGGACCCTGCTCACCACCCTGGGCACCGACCGGACCGTCCTGCTGTCTACCCACATCGTCGAAGACATCGCCACCACCTGCCGGCAACTGGCCGTCCTCGGCCACGGCGAACTCCTCTACACCGGCGACACCACCGGCCTGACCGCCGCCGCGAACAACCGGGTCTGGATCCTCCGCGACCCCGGCCCACCCCCCACCGACGCCACCGTCGTGTCTGCCATTTACCACGGCCATACCACCGAATACCGCCTCATCGCCTCCCAACCACCCGCCCCCCACGCCCAACCCGCCACCCCCGCACTCGAAGACGGCTACATCGCCCTCATGCAAAACCACCGGATCCACACGCCGCCGTAGCCCCTCCCAGGGTGACGCCGCACCGAAGGCCACAGGCAGTCGATCTGGTCGGCCACTGACCGACCAGAGACACCCAACGCAGCACGGGTGCCGTGTCAAGTCATTCGAACACCCCGCTTCACGGCCGTATGTCTATCTGTAACGTGATCAAGGTCAGCGATCACGCAGCCGGCCAAGTCCGGGTTGCCAGCCAACCGGTCCACCACAAGTTGCTCTGCCAACGCGACTGGTTCCATCCGCGGCGCCACACCACGATCCGGCGGATACAGCAGCCCCGCCCAGCGCACCACGCCACGCAACCTGGCTACCGACGCGTCGGTCAGGTCCGGTAGACGCCTTAGCGCCCGAACAGCCGCGTCCACATCGACCGGTGCGAACAGCAGCAGCGCCACCAACGCTTGTTCACGTACCTCCACCTGGAGGTCTACCCCAGCCGCCTGCTCCAACGGCTCCCGCCTCCACCACTTGGCCTCGAACTCCAGCAACCCAGCCCTCACCTGCGACACCGACGATTCATAGCGTGCGTCAGCGGAGATCACTGCGAGCAACGCCCGCTCCGACAACTCCAGCATCGACTCATCTGGCCGAGCAGCCCGCGCGTGAGTAATCACGGCCGGTGCTGGCTTCGCAGGTTCCAGCCAGTAGGCAAACGCCGCCACCATCCGGGCATGCCACCGCCGCCGATCCCCGACCCCACCCTGCGGGCCAAGCATCACCGTGGCATTGCATAGACGGCATGCGCTGGCCGGGTGTCGCGCTCACAGCAACAACGCAACACCAACGGAGGTGCACGCCATCTCGCGTGTGCCGGACACCGGGGCTCAACTCACCGGCAGGGATGACTTGGTCTTGCCCTGTTGCCGAGGACGATCGTCCGCACTACCCGGCCATCGACAGGGTTGGCGTAGTCAGTGGCCCGGTGTACCAGTTCTCCGGCCGCCGCCCGAACCAAGCGTCGGCGTCCACCTGGTTCTGCAGACCCAGCCCTACACCGGCAACACTGACCCGCGCTTACTGGCGAGGCGGCGCGTGGCCACCACAGGCGGCCTGCCGCATGGCTCCACTATCCACAGTGGAACATGATGGGACCGCAGGGCGGGGCCGTGGCGGGCCGCCTGTCAACCATCCGGCGGCACAGTGCGTGGACCGGGCATGAGGGAGAACGCGGACGGCCAGAGCGAGTACTCCGCCTTCGTGTCCGTCAACTGGTCGCGGTACCTGCGGGTCGCGGTACTGCTCACCGGTGACCGGCACCGCGCGGAGGAACTGCTGCAGGACAGCCTGGTCCGGCTGTACGTGCACTGGAAGCGCGTTGCGGACCGGGGCGACCCGAACGCGTACCTGCACAAGATGCTCGTCAATGGCAACGTCTCGTGGTGGCGCCGGCGGCGGCGGGAGCAGCTGGTCGCGGAGGTACCGGACCGGGTAGACCCGGGCGGTCAGCCGGAGCGCCACGAGCGGCTGCGGGCGGCCCTGCGCAGCCTGCCGTACCGGCAGCGCGCCGTCGTGGTACTGCGCCACTACGCCGATCTGCCCGAGCGCCAGGTGGCCCAGATCCTGGGCTGTTCGGTCGGCGCCGTCAAGACCCACAACTCCCGCGCGCTGAACAGGCTGCGCGAGCTGCTCGCCTGGGACAGCACTGATGATGACGTCAAGGAGAAGGAGACCGTCCGATGAACGAGGAGTACAGGCTCGCCACCGCGCTGGCCGAGCTGGCCGAGGCCGAAATCCCCGGCGCGGCCCCGGTGGAGGCGCTGGTGCGGCGCGGCCGCCGGACCCGCCAGGCCCGTACGGTCAGTGTCGCCGGTGCCGCCACCGCGACGCTGGTGGCCGGAGCCCTGGTGACCGCGTCGGTGTCCGGAGCACTTGGTGCATCGAGTGCCGGGCACCGGCCGGGTGTACCGGCACAGCCCAGCTTCCACTACCGGCTGACCGCCTGGGGACCCGGAAGGGTCATCCACTCATCGGTGATTGACGGTGTCTACGACCCGGTCAACCAGCGTGCCTCCATCACCGTCACCAATGAGCCGGGCACCGGATTCCCGGGGCCCTGGGAGGAGCACCTGGCCGCAGGCCGGTGCTTCACGAAGGACCTGGACAGCGCCGGGCCATGGAAGCAGTGGACGCTGTCGGAATGCGGCCTCCCGCCGACCGTGGTGCCCGGCGTGGAACTCTCCGCCAGCAGCGGAACTCTGCTCGCCCGGCTCAACGCCGCCGGATCGACCAGGTACCAGGGCCGGACCGGCACCGGCGCCGCGGCCATCGACACCTGGACGTTCCAGGTCAACGTCCCCAACGTGTGGAACCAGCCGGTGCCCGTCACCGGAACGGTCACCGCGACCGCCTCCACCGGCCTCGTCACGGAGATCACCACGCTCGAGCACAGGACCGCGACCGTGCCGAGTGTCCCGAAGGGCGACACCCTGAGGGACTCAGGCTGGGACTGGAAGCTCTCCGACTACGGGACGCCGGTTGTGGCGACCGTGCCCAGCGATGAGCCGCCGGCAAGTCCAGCTCCGTCGGCAACCGTCCCGCCCACGGTGTCGCCGATCGCCTCACCCACGGTCTCACCGACCATCCGGCCTACGGTTTCGCCGGCCGTCCCGCTGGAGTCGGCGACGCCGCGGTAGCACGCCGCTCATGCCCACCCGTACGTCCACTATGGACAGAATCGCACTCTGCCCGGCTCCACGGAGTCGGGCAGCCGATGGTACGGCGGGTTGGTCAGCGGAACTCGCCGACGTGCTCGATGGCCCACTCGGCGAAGGTGCGCTATGCCACGCCGGACGCGTTGGCCCGACCGTTCCCGCTGACCGAGGCGTGGATCTGGGAGGACGGCGACCCGCCGCACACGCCGGGCGTCAGTGTCGAGATGGTGTACGAGGACGGCGTCCTTCCATTGGGGACCGACGGCTGCGGTGAATACTGGGTGCTCATCATCACCGGTCAGCACCGTGGCCAGATCTGGAACATCGCCGACGTGGGCGCCGGTCCCTTCGGCCGGCCGTTCGGAAAAACC
>JAFMQQ010000441.1 GCA_017354595.1 Micromonosporaceae bacterium | reverse complement strand
GCAACGCGCCCCGGAAAGGCGGAGCGGCGCCCAGGGAAGGTGGAGCAGCGCGCCGGGCTCACCCGCCGGGTACCGGGCCAGAATCTTGGCGCGACCGGGCGGCAGGCGCTCGCCCGGCGCGCGCAGCAGTCCGGACGGCCGGGGCAGGCCAGTGCCCCCACCCCGGCGGTCGCACGTGACCCCGATGCCGAACGTGCCGCGGTAGACGGGTTCCTGGCCGGCTTCGCCCGAGCCGGATCAGATGGCAGCACTGATGGAACCTCAGAGGAGGGCACGTGACCGTCCACATAGAACATACAAGCAACCCGGCTCAACGCTTCAACTGGCTGCTCCAGCAGTTCGCGGCCAACACACCCGACGTCATCGACGCCATCGCGGTCTCCTCCGACGGGCTGCTGATGGCGATGGCGCGGCCCGGCGAACGTACCAACGCGGACCGGCTCGCCGCGATCACCTCAGCGATCATCAGCCTGGCGCACAGCTCCGCCAGCGTGTACGACTTCGGCGCACCCAACAAGGTGATCGCCGACTTCGACCGCGGCTACCTTCTGGTCAGCGCGATCAGCGTGGGCTCGGCGCTGGGCGTGGTCGCCACCCGCAACGCCAACCTGGGCAACCTCGCCTATGACATGGCGGTCTTCGCCAACCGCGCCGGCGCCGTGCTCACTCCGCAGCTGATCGAGGAACTGAAGAACACGGTCGGGTGATGGTGGTGGAGACGCAGGCGCCGGTACGGCGGCGACCAAGGCCGGTGAAGGTCGTCATCGCCGGTGGCTTCGGAGTGGGCAAGACGACTACGGTGGCTCAGGTCTCGGAGATCCCGGTACTGACCACCGAGGCGGCGATGACCGAGGTGGCCGCCGCGATCGACCGCACCGGCGAGGTACCGGAGAAGACCACCACCACGGTGGCGCTGGACTTCGGCCGGATCACCATCGGCGACGACATCCTGCTGTTCCTGTTCGGCACGCCGGGCCAGGACCGGTTCGGCTTCCTCTGGAACGAGCTGACCGACGGCGCGCTCGGCGCACTGGTCATTGTGGACACTCGCCGGCTGGACGAGTGCTACCCCGCGGTGGACTACTTCGAACAGAGCGGGCTGCCGTTCGTCGTAGGTGTCAACATGTTCGACGGCCTGCTGAACCACGACCTCGACGACGTGCGCTGGGCGCTGGCGGTCAGCGACGACGTGCCGCTGGTCACCTTCGATGCGAGGGTACGGGCGTCGGTGCGCGACGCGCTGGTCGCGGTGCTGGAGAACTCGTTGCAGAAGGCGTTGGCACGCAGCGGCCGGGGGTAGCGCCGGATCAGGCCCGGCGCCCCATCACCAGCACCGTGTCGATCAGCTGCCGGATCACGCCGCCGTGCGCCTGCACCACCGCGCCGACCGCCTCGACCAGCGCCACCCGGCGCGGTTCGGGCAGCATCCGGATCTCGGAGAAGGTGCACAGCAGGTCCAGGTACCGGTGGGTCGGGAAGGACTCGATCCGCTGGTACCCGGTGGC
This sequence comes from Micromonosporaceae bacterium, assembly GCA_017354595.1. GTDB lineage: Bacteria > Actinomycetota > Actinomycetes > Mycobacteriales > Micromonosporaceae > DATEJJ01. The sequence goes on along the minus strand of JAFMQQ010000441.1, from coordinate 2,237 downwards.
CGTGGCGTCGGTGAACAGCGGCGAGCCGGAGAGTTCGGTGGTCAGCCAGTGTCCCCGCGGCGCCGGGAGCGAGCCCGGGCCATCGACATCCAGCAGCTCCGGCGCGTGCTGCCGGTACGCCTCCCGGGTCGCCGCATGCACCTCCCGATCCGGGAAGCCGTACTGGTGGGCGAAGAGCGCCAGTACCCCACCGGGTGCCAGCACCTGGTGCGCCTTTGCCTGCCGTACCGCCGGATCCACCCAGTGCCACGCCTGCGCGCAGATGATCAGCGGTACGCCGCCCGGGGGAGCGGGGAAGTCCTCGAAGGACCCGGCCCACACCTCCACAGTGGACTTCTCCACAGTGGATGGTGCCGGGCCGGCACCGGCGAACCGGCCGCGCAGCACCGCAGCCATCGCCGGATGGGGTTCGATACAGGTGATCCGCGCGCCGCGGCCGGCGAAGATGGCCGTCGCCTTGCCGGTACCGGCGCCCACCTCGACGATCCACTCCGGTACCCCAGCCGGCGAGTTGCGCCCGGGTGGCCAACCAGCGGCCCAGTAGTTGAGGACAGTGTCCGCCAGCTCCGGCGGGTAGCCCGCGCGCAGGTCGTCGTACGCCTCGGCGACCTCGCCGAAGACCAGCCGCCGCTCCCGCTCAGACACCCGCCCAGCCTAGCTATGAACCGTCTCATTGATAAACCAAACGGTTGACAAGGCCGCGGAGTGCGCCCTAGCCTTGTCCGCAACCAAACGGTTGAGAAAGGTGGTACGGGTGCCACGCGACGAGCTCTCCCGGGTCTTCGCCGCGCTCGCGGATCCGACCAGGCGCGACCTGGTCGCCCGGCTGAGCAACGGCGACGCGACGGTGGGGGAGCTGGCGGCGCCCTATGACGTCAGCATCCAAGCCGTCTCCAAGCACCTGAAGGTGCTCGAGGAGGCCGGACTGGTCAGCCGCGGCCGGGACGCCCAACGCCGCCCGGTCCACCTCGAGGCGGAGGTGTTCAACCTGATGACGAAGTGGATCGAGCGGTACCAGCGCCAGGCGGAGGAGCGCTTCCGCCGGCTCGACCAGCTGCTCGACCGGATGGCCGAACAGCAACCCGACCGGACGAACCGACAGGAGGCATCATGACCAGCAACCAGACCGAGATCATCGCCGACGAGAAGGTGCCGACCATCACCATCATCCGGGAGTTCAACGCGCCCCGGGATCGGGTCTTCCGCGCCTGGACCGACCCCGACCTGTACGCGCAGTGGGTGGGGCCGCGCTCGCTGACCACCAGGATCCTCCGCTGGACCGCCCGCACCGGCGGGGAGTGGGCCTTCGCCAACGACCGCGACGGTCAGCAGGTCGCGTCCTTCCACGGCAGTTTCCACGAGGTACGGGCACCAGAGCGTCTGGTGTGGACATTCACCTACGACGGCGCCCCGGACGGGGTGAGCCTGGAGACGATGACCTTCGAGGAGCTGCCCGGCGGGCGCACCAGGGTCACCGGCCTGTCCGTTGTGGAGTCCTTCGAAACCCGTGACGCGATCCTCGCCAGCGGCATGGATGTCGGCGTGACCGAAGGCTACGAGAAGCTGGACGAGTTGCTGTCGAGCCAGGCGTGAGTGCCCAACCGGCGGAGGAGCACCGCCTCGTCGCAGGCCGGTTCGGCGACCTGGCCGACCGGGCCGGCCCGGGGGACTGGGACGCACCCGCCCCGGTCCCCGGCTGGACCGCCCGCGACGTGGTCGGTCACCTGGTCGAGTGGCTGCCCGGCTTTCTCGGCGACGACCTCGGCCGGGAACTGTCCGAAGTGGACCTGACCGACCCGGCCCGGGCGTGGCGCCTCCGGGCCGCGCAGGTGCAGGCGCTGATCGAGAACCGGCCCGACGAGGTGTTCCACCAGCACCGGCTGGGCGAGCTGAAGCTGGCCGAGGCGATCGACCAGTACTACACCACCGATGTCTTCATGCACACCTGGGACCTGGCCCGGGCGTTGGGCATCGAACCCGACCTCGACCAGGCCAGGGCGGCGCGGCTGCTGGCCGGAATGCAGCCGTACGAACAGCTGATGCGCGCCAGCGGCGAGTACGGTCCGCGGATCGAGGTGGCGCCGGACGCGACCGTACCGGACAGGCTGGTCGGCTTCATCGGCCGCGACCCGGCCTGGCGCCGGCCGACCCGGCGGTAACCGTCAGGCTTCGCACGCCCCGGCGCGCCCCAGCAGGTGGGCGCGCACCCGGGGATCGTCGGCCAGCGCGGCGGCCCG
>JAFMQQ010000440.1 GCA_017354595.1 Micromonosporaceae bacterium | reverse complement strand
CACCCGCTCCGGCAGCCCGGACTCCGGATCCCACAACCGTACGGTGCCGTCATGCCCGGCCGAAGCCAACAGCACCCGGCCGTCCACGGGTACCACAGATAACCCGGCCACTCCGTGGGTGTGGCCCTCCAGTAGCCGTTCCACCAGCCCGGTCGCCGGATCCCACAACCGCAGGGTGTGATCCGAGCCGGCGGAAGCCAACAGCGCCCGGTCACCCACCGGTACCGCACACACCGCGAGCACGGCGCCGATGTGCCCTTCCAGCACGGCGTACTCGTGCCGGACCCGGCTGGCAGACCAGCGGCTGGTGTACGGCGCGCCGGCGGTCGCCGTGAAACCGGCCGCAAGGTGGTCAAGCTCCTGGGTGACGCTGAACATCGCCGCGCGCTCGGGTCCACCCTGCTGGGCCTCCGGCGTCAGGCGCAGCATGCGGGCCCGTGCCCGCCCCCGCTCGGTGGTGGCATTGTTCGCGACCAGCAGCACCCGGAGCAGGTCGGCATGCAGAAGATACGAGTCGTCATTGAGGAGCTCGTCCAGCAGGCCAGCGGCCAACGCGTGGCTGGGCAGCGACCGCAGCAGGTACCCGGGAGCCGACTCCCAAGATGTGCTTCGTCCGTACGCGAGCCACGCACGGACCAGCCGTTGCCTATCGTCGGGGGGCGCCGCAGACGCGGCCCGGCCGCGCAGGAGGGCATCGTTGAGCGCCTGATGGAACAGTCGGAAGGCGGTCGCACCCCGGTCGGTGCCCGACTCGACGAGAAAGTTGGCCGCTGACGAGTGGGCGAACCGGCTCAGTTCCTCGGTGCCTACCTCGGCGCCGAGCGCCGCCAATCCCGACTGCCACAGCTCGATGGGCAGCCCTGGTGCTTCGGCGTAGGCCAGCACCGTCAGCACCAGCCGGGCCGGTACTCTCCCGAGCGGCGGAACGCGTTCCAGGTACCGGTCGAGTGCCGCGTCCACAGTGGAGGTAAAGGTGACGTGCTCCAGTGGCACCGGTACCGGATCGAACAGGCCGTGCGCGCGGGCGACGAGCCCACCGACGAGAAAGTTGCCCTCGGCCAACTCGGCGATCCTGGCCGCGACCGGTACGGCCACCTCCGCTGCCGCGTAAGGGTTGTCGTCCCGTTCGTCGCCGACCAGTTGTAGTGTGGCCTGTACGTAGGCGGCCAGATCCGGCGCGGCGAAGAACTCAGCGGCGTCCAGGTCCACGACGCGCGCGCCGGGTCCCAGCAGCGCGAGCAGATCACCGGCGTCATCCCGGCGACGGGTACCGACCACTACCTGCGCGCCGACGTCGGCGCAGCTCTGCGCCAAGGGCAGCAGTACCGAAGAAATGATCTCTCGGGTCTCTGCCGGACTGGTCGATTCGTCGAGCGCATCGACGACCACGTTGAATCGTGTTCCGCCGCGTGCCGCCAGCGCATCGCGCAACGCCGGGGCGAAGTCTCCCAGCATCTCCGGCAGTGGCGCGGATGCGGCTCGGGCGACCTCGCCCGCGACCTCCAGCGCGGTCTTGCCCTTGACGTGAACGGCGCATGCGACGCTGCCCACGGTGGCGCGTACCGCCGGGTCGTCGACGGGCGAGGACGCGCGTATCTCGGCGTCGGCGGTGGTGACCACCCGACCCAGCACCGCTGACTTGCCGACACCGGGCGACCCGGTCACCACCAGCACCTGCCGATCCGGCTCGGCGCGGTCCAGCCAATGGACGATGGCGCTCAGGGCCGAGGTGCGGCCCCGGAACCGGTATCCGCGTTCACTGTCCACAGTGACCCCGCGGGCCCGCGGTCGCCAGTGCCGGCGCCCTTCCGGATCCGTGCCCAGCGCCCAACCCCAGGCCGCGATCGCCACCTCGCCGGCGGCCGGCAGCGACCACTCCGCCAGCGCCCGCAACCTCTCACCGGGTGCGTACCTGTCGGCGGCGAACAGCGTCAGAGCCTGACCGTCACCGCGTTCGTTCGCCCGCACCACCAGTCCCACGACCGCTTCGTACTCCGGCGACCACAGCCCACCGCCGCTGAACCCCGGCTCGACGACGTACCGGGACGAGGTGTCCAGCCGCACCAGGCCGTGCCCCAGATGAAGCCCGACGGTGCCGTCCGCTCCATTGCCCGCCGGCTGCCCGTTGGGGAAGCCGAATGCGGACCACCTCCTGCCGACCAGGTCCACCGGGCGCGGACAGCGCACCGGCGCGGCCAGTACGCCGTCCGGTACCGCCTCGGCCAACAGCAGCACGGCGAGGTCGACCACGCCGGTGGGCGCGGCCAGCCGCACCTCCGCGACCGCTCGGCGCTGGCCCCACGCGTCGACCGCCTTCGGGAAGGTCACGGTCAGCCCTGCGCGTACCCGGCCGTCCGTCAGGACGACGTGCGCGCAGGTCAGTAGCCGGCGCTCGTCGATGACGACCGCGGCACCCACGGGCGCGCTGCTGTCCCCGGTGTGGACCGCGGCGGTCCAGACGTCGTCGACCGGGTGCGGCCGGTCCGGCTGTGCCATCAGCTGTCCGGGTCCGGCTGCGCCGGCTCCCTGCGCTTCCAGGTCAGGGTCACCTCGAAGTTGCCCTCGGTCGCCGCCTTCGCGACCAACCAGTCCACCCGGCCGCTGACCTTGAGGCCGAACTTCACGGTCACCCGGTCCGGCGCGGCCTCCCGCACCCGGTCCAGCACCACCTGGGCCGCCCGTACCGCCGGCTCGACCGCGTCCCGCACCCGGCCGACCACATCGTTCGCGGCGGGGACGAACCCGGGCGGCGGCGCGATCTCGAAGGCGACGGTGGTCTGTTCGTCAACGGCGTAGGTCACCACATGCGACCCGGTCATCGGCGCTCCCCTCTCGACCGGATCAGCGTATCGACATCGCTCGCGCGGCAGGTACCCGAGCCCGAGCCTGACCGGCCGAGCTCTGGATTCGTCCATTGTGGATACCAGCCGAGTATCCTCGCGGATGCCCTACCCTTGTGGCGTGACCGGGTTCGACGGATGAAGTGGCTGGCGGAGTGCTCGGCCGCTGCGCTCGGCAGCGCGATGATCCGTCCATTGTGGACTCGGGTAGGTCGCGCCGGATGCCGGCCACAGACTTATGTCACATCGACGATGGGCCAGCCCTTGCCGAGGATCTCGCTGACTCGCTCGCGCTGCGAGGTCATGATCGGCGTGATCGGGTGCGCGGCCGCCTCGATCACGGCATGCGCCAGGTGCTTGCTGCCGAGCGTGCGCGCGTAGCCACCAAGGGACGGCGGATCGTCCGGCTCGACCCGCGTCACCATCGTTGCGTCCAGATTGGACAGTACGTCGAGGTAGTGCCAGGCGTCGCTGTCGGCCCGACGGTAGGCCTCGGCGAGACACAGCGCGGGAACGATGACGAAGTCCGTGGCATCGGCCGCTTCGGAGATCCTTCTGCCGACACTGAAGGATCCGAACGCGTAGGCCAGGACTGCATCGGTGTCCAGCACCAGAGCCGGCTCGTTCACGGCGACACCCCGGAGGGTCCGCCATCCCCGTGGAAGATCTGCCGGGTGCGCTCGGCCAGGTATATACCGCCGGCGCCGTGGTTGGCCCGCACCCGGTCGATCTCGGCCTTGACCGCGGCCGCCTTGGCCCACAGATCGGGCGGAATGCTCTCCATCAGCTGTCGCCTCTCCTCCCGCGCCCGCGCGATGTCTGCGTCGGTGATGTCGAATCCCAGGGCGGCCAGGGCGTCGCGGGTGCGTTCGGCACTCATCCGGTGACGTACCGCCTCCGAG
>JAFMQQ010000439.1 GCA_017354595.1 Micromonosporaceae bacterium | reverse complement strand
CAACGGCGGGTGGGCGGTCTGCCCGGCCAACCCGAGCGCGTCGACCAGCCGCTCCAGCGGCGCGCCGAGATGCGCGGAGGCATCCCGCAACGCACCGGCGGATCCGGTCACCAGCTCGGCGAAGCTGCGGCCGACCGGGCGCAGCCGCACCGGTACGGTGTCGATGAAGAACCCGACAACCTCGTCGAAGGCGACCAGCCGGCGGTCCGCGACCACCGCCCCGATCACCATCTCCGGCGCACCCGTGAGCCGGTTCAGCAGGGCGCCGAAGCCGGCCAGCAGCACCTCGGCCGGGGTTGCCGCCAGGCGTACCGCCAAGGCGCGGACCGCGGCCTCGGTCACCGGCGGCAGCATCAGCGACGCCTCGGCGCCGGAGTACGTCTGCACCGCCCGCCGGGGTCGGTCCCGGGGCAGTTCCAGCTCGGTCGGCGCGCCGGCCAGCTCCCGCAGCCACCAGGCGAGGTGGTCCGCGCCGGTGCGGCGGTCGCGCTCGGCCCGCCATACCGCATAGTCGGCGTACCCGGCCGGCAGCGTCGGCAGCACCGGCCGACCGCCGTCCACCGCGGCCGCGTACGCCGTCGCCAGGTCGCGGTAGAACACCCGCTGCGACCAGCCGTCGAAGACCGCGTGGTGCACGGTGACGGCGATGACGTGCTCGGCCGGCCCCAACCGGTACCCGGTGACCTGCCAGGCCGGGCCGGTGGCCAGGTCGATGGGGCGCGCGGCCTGGGCGTCCAGCGCCGTGCGCAGGGCGGCTTCCGGGTCCGCCGTCCCGATCAGGTCAACCAGCGGTACCGGCACCTCGCCGGGCGGATCGCAGACCGGGTACGGCACCCCACCGTCCCGAAGCACCCGCCAGCGCAGCACGTCGTGCCGCTGCGCCACCGCGGCCAGCGCCCGGGCGAGCGCGTCGAGGTCCAGCTCGCCGTGGACGCGGTCGGCGAACGCGATGTTGTACGGCGCGCTGGCCGGAGCGAGCTGGTCGAGGAACCACAGCCGCCGCTGCGGCGCCGATAGGGTGGGCGGGTTGCCGGTGGACAAGGCCGGCGCGTCCAGCGGTGGCGCGATGGCCAGCCGGTCGACCAGCCCGGCGAAGGTGCGGGCCTGCAGTACGTCGTCGGTGGCGACGTTGCGGTGCAGGCGCTCGCTGAGGCTGGCGACCAGGCGCATCGCCGCGATCGAGTCGCCACCGGCGCGGAAGAAGTCGGTCTGCGGCCCGGGCGCGGTACCCAGCACCTGGCGCCACACCTGGGCCGCCACCCGGTGCACCGGGTCGGCACCGTCGGCAGCCTCGTCCTGCGTGGCGTCCTGGGTCGCGACCGCTTCGGTGGCGAGGGTACGCAGCGCCGAGTGGTCCAGCTTGCCGGTGATCGCCGCGACCGGCAGCGCGGCCAGCCGCAGCAGCCGGGCCGGCCGCATGCTGGCCGGCAGCTGGGCCGCGGCGTACTCGTGCAGTTCGTCGTCGGAGGCGCTGTCCGGTGCCACGAAGGCGACCAGCTGGATACCGGTCGGCCCCGGTACCGCCTCCACCGCGGCGGACCGTACCGCCGGATGCTCCGCGAGCACCGCCTCGATCTCGCCCAGCTCCACCCGCTGGCCCCGGATCTTCAGCTGCCGGTCGGACCGTCCTAAGTAGACGACCCTGCCGTCGGCCCGCCGCCGGACCAGGTCGCCGGTGCGGTACAGGCGTTCCCCGGGCCGGCCGGAGAACGGGTCGGGGACGAACCGCTCGGCGGTCAGCGCCGGCCGGTTGAGGTACCCGTAGCTGACTCCCGGCCCGCCCACCAGCAGCTCACCCGGCTCGCCGTCGGGTACCGGCGAGAGGCGATCGTCCACTATGTACAGCCGGTGGTTGGGTATGGGTGGCCCCAGTGGCACCGGGTCGCCGTCCGCACCGGTCAGCTCGCCGAGGGCCGCGGTCGCCGTGACCTCGGTGGGGCCGTACGAGTTGAACAGCCGCCGGCCCGGCGCCCACCGGCTGGCCAGGGCGGCCGGCACCGCCTCGCCGCCGGCCAGCACCACCCGCCAGTCCGGCAGCTGCGCCGGGTCGAGCAGGTCCAGCAGCGACGGGGTGATGAATCCCCAGTCGACCCGGTGCTGCGCGATGAACCGGGTCAGCCGCTGCGGGTCGGCCCGGTCCTGCGTGCTGACCAGCTGCACCGAGCCGCCAACCACCAGCGGCAGCAGCAGATCCATCACCGCGGCGTCGAAGCCGAGTGAGGAGATGCCGAGTACCCGGGTGCCGACTCCGGCACCGGTCACCGCGGCGCACCCGGCGATGAACTCGACCAGGCCGCGGTGGGTGGCCAGCACACCCTTCGGCCGGCCGGTCGAGCCGGAGGTGTATGGCAGGTACGCGATGTCGTCCGGCTCGGCCGGGCCGGGCACCGGTTCACCGGCGGCCAACCCGGCCGCGGCCGGCACCGGTACCAGCGTCCGCACCTGCGGTACCGAGCCGAACTCCGCCTCGGCCGCGTCCCCCACCACCAGCCGGACACCGGCATCGGCGACGATGTCCAGCATCCGGCGCCGCGGTCCGCCCGGATCCAGTGGTACCACGCAGCCGCCGGCCAGCAGCACGCCGAGCAGGGTGACGACCAGCTCCGGCCGCCGGGTGGCGCAGACGCCGACCCGCGCGTGCCGGCCGATCCCTTGCCCGCGCAGCAGACCGGCGACCGCGGCCGCCTGCGCCACCAGCTCCCGATAGGTCAGGCGCTCGTCCCACTGGCGTACCGCGAGCGCGTCCGGGGTGCGCGCGGCGGTAGCCAGCACAAGCTGGTCGACGGTCGCCTCCGGGTACGCCAACGTGGCGCCGTACAGGCCAGGCCCGGCACCGGTCACATCTCCTCCTCGGGGTCAGTGATGTGCAGCCGCAGCTCGCTGAAGTAGCGCCGGCCGGTGGCGTCCGGCAGCCAGGCCGCATCGGGCCCGGGCAGCAGTTCGGTCAGCACCACCGGCACCTGGTCACCGTGGCGCAGCTGGGCGGCGCGCAGCAGCGAACAGAGCATCGATGCGTAGCTCGGGCTGGTCAGGTCGGCGAAGCACGGCTTGGTCTCGCTCTGCACCTTCACGTACACCCGCTCCGGCAGGCCGAGGCGGTGCCGGAAGCGCCGCACCGCCAGGTACCGCTGCCGCTCGCCGCGCGCCTCGCCCAAGCCGGTCTCGCCGACCGTGGTACGCCAGGTGCGCCGCGCCACCACCAGCCGGTCCAGCGTGATCCGGGGCGTGTACGGTGCCGCGGCGACCAGTTTGAAGCCGTCCGCCGCGTGCACACCGACCAGCTCCGCGAAGACCTCGGCCAGCGGCCAGCGCTGCCCGTCCCGCGCGGTGGCGACCAGCTCACCATCCACTTCGGAGACTGTGCAGTCCATGATGGACAGTGTCCGGTCCAGGTCGAGGCCCGGCACCGCGGCGAAGGCGAGCAGCCGGTCGGTCGGGCCGATCAGGCCACTGCCCGTCCGGCCGGTACGCCGGGGCCAGTTGGTCGGGTACGTCAGCCGCAGCCGTCGGGTACCCAGGTCGTCGGCGAGCGCGCAGATCAGCCGTTCCCGGTCGGGATGCCCCGCGACCAGCGCCTCGCAGTCGAAGGTGGCCCAGGCGACGTGCAGCTCGCCGAGCACCACGGTGAACTCGCCGCGCGCCAGGGCATCCGCGTCGGTGGCACAGATCGCCAGGTCGGGGCTGTGTAGCCGGCCGGCCGACCAGTCCGGCCGGCCGGCCGGGAAGACCTCGGCGACCCGGTC
>JAFMQQ010000438.1 GCA_017354595.1 Micromonosporaceae bacterium | reverse complement strand
GCCTGGCAGGGCTGGCGGCCCGTCGATGTCAGGCGCTAGAAGCCCGGGCCGTGCGAGTGACCGTGGCCGTGACCACCGGCCGCGACCGGCTCCGGCGGCTTCGGCTTCTCCACCACCAGAGTCTCGGTGGTCAGCAGCAGGCCGGCGATGGAGGCCGCGTTGGCGACCGCGCTGCGGGTCACCTTCACCGGGTCCACGATCCCGGCTTCGGCCAGGTCCACGTACTCGCCGGTGGCGGCGTTCAGGCCGTGGCCCCACGACTGGGTACGCACCTTCTCCACCACCACGTAGCCGTCCTGACCGCCGTTCTGGGCGATCCAACGCACCGGCTCGGCCAGCGCCTGCCGGACGATCGCGACCCCGACCGCCTCGTCGCCGGTACGGCCGAGGTTCCCATCGAGTACCGGCGCCACCTGGAGCAGAGCTACCCCGCCGCCCGGGACGATGCCCTCCTCGACGGCGGCCTTGGTCGCCGATACCGCATCCTCGATCCGGTGCCGCTTCTCCCGCAGCTCCACCTCGGTAGCCGCGCCGACCTTGATCACCGCGACCCCACCGGAGAGCTTCGCCGCCCGTTCGTTCAGCTTCTCCTTGTCCCAGTCCGAGTCGGACGCCTCGATCTCCTTGTGGATCTGCTCGATCCGGGCGGCCACCTCGTCGGTACGCCCGCCGCCGTCCACGATCGTGGTGTTGTCCTTGTCCAGCACGATCCGCCGCGCCCGGCCCAGCTGCTCCAGGCCGACCGACTCCAGCTTGTACCCAAGCTCCGGGGCGATCAGCTCGCCACCGGTGAGGGTCGCGATGTCCTGCAGCATCGCCTTGCGACGATCGCCGAAGGCGGGTGCCTTCACCGCGGCCACCTTGAGGGTCTTGCGGATCGAGTTGACAACCAGGGTCGCCAGCGCCTGACCCTCGATGTCCTCGGCGATGACCAGCAGCGGCTTCCCGCTGCCCAGCACCTTCTCCAGCAGCGGCAGCAGCTCCTCGACCGCGCTGAGCTTCTGCGTGGTGATCAGCAGGTACGCGTCCTCGAGTACCGCCTCACCCGCCTCCGGGTCGGTGATGAACTGCGGCGAGACGAAGCCCTTGTCGAACTGCATGCCCTCGGTGACCTGCAGCTCGGTGGCGAGCGTCGAGCCGTCCTCGCAGGTGATCACGCCGTCCCGGCCGACCTTCTCCATCGCCTCGGCGATCAGGTCACCGACCGCGGGATCCTGGGCGGAGATCGTCGCCACGTGCGAGATCTCCTTCCGCCCGGCCACCTCGGTCGCCTTCTCCAGCAGCGCGTCGCCGACCGCCTGGGCAGCGGCGTCGATACCGCGCTTGAGCGCGCTGGGGTTGGCGCCGGCGGCGACATTACGCAGGCCCTGCCGCACCATCGCCTGGGCCAGCACGGTCGCCGTCGTCGTACCGTCACCCGCCACGTCATTGGTCTTGGTCGCCACCTCCTTGACCAGCTGTGCACCGAGGTTCTCGTACGGGTCGCCGAGGTCGATCTCCTTGGCGATGGTCACCCCGTCGTTGGTGATCGTGGGAGGTCCGAACTTCTGGCTCAGGACGACGTTGCGCCCGCGCGGGCCGAGGGTGACCCTGACCGCGTCGGCGAGCGTGTTGACGCCGTGCTCCAACTGGTGCCGGGCGTCGTCTGAGAAGCTCAGAATCTTCGCCATATCTCAAATCTCCTATTGGGCCGTAGCCGAACGCCGCCCCGACCCCGGCATGCCGGAGCCGGGGCGGCGTTGCCGTCCTGACGTTGCCGTCCTGACAAAGGCGAGCCGCCGACGAACAGGCGACCCGTCAGCTCATCTCTCGATAATCGCGAGGACATCGCGGGCGGAGAGCACCAGGTACTCCTCGCCGCCGTACTTGACCTCGGTGCCGCCGTACTTCGAGTAGAGAACCGTGTCGCCGACCTTGACATCGATCGGCACCCGGTTGCCCTTGTCGTCGATACGGCCGGGGCCGACGGCCAGGACGGTGCCCTCCTGTGGCTTCTGCTGGGCGGTGTCGGGAATGACAAGGCCCGACGCCGTGGTCGTCTCCGCCTCGTTCGCCTGGACCACGATGCGGTCCTCGAGCGGCTTGATCGCAACCTTGGTCGCGGTAGTCACGGTCATACCCTCCTGGGGTACTTGATCTTGTGTCCGGTGCCTGCTCGGCCAGGCGGCCCCGTCGTCGCGGGAGCCGGCGCCACCCGCCGGTTCGCCGATCCGGTACCCCCGACGCGGCCCCCGGAGGGGACGCCCAGATCAGTCCGGCCGGCTGGCACCCTCGGCTTGAGAGTGCTAACTCGCAGGCTATGCCGCCGGCTAGCACTCCGTCAAGGAGAGTGCCAACTCCCATCCGCACGAGTGCAGCCGGGTCGCCCGTTCCGCCGACCGACGCCCGACTCCACCCTCCGTTGTCTGCACGTTGCCGAATTGTTACCGCTGCTCAGCGGCTTAACGCGCGCTTCATCTTGTCAGGCAATCTTTCCGGGGATACGTTGCCGGACACAACAATCGCGACATCTTCTCAGCATGCCGCGAGCCCGAACACCGGACACGCGGAATGGACCCACCGCCGCTTGTGCGGCGCATACCCCGAAAGGACCCGAGCAATGCGCAAGGGGATCCTCGCCGCTGCCGTTGCAGGCACGGTAGTGCTGGGCGGCCTCGCCGCCTGCGGCTCATCCAACAACAACACCCCATCGGCCGGCTCCTCCAGCGGGCAGCCGTACGTCGGCGTGATCCTGCCGGACAGCAAGTCCTCGGTCCGCTGGGAGACCGCCGACCGGCCATTCCTGGTGCAGGCGTTCAAGGCGGCCGGCGTCAAGTACGACATTCAGAACGCGCAGGGTGACAAGAACGCGTTCCAGACCATCGGCGACCAGATGATCCAGGAGGGCGTCAACGTCCTCATGATCGTCGACCTGGACAGCGCCAGCGGCTCGGCGGTACTGAAGAAGGCGAAGGACGCCGGTGTCGCCACGGTCGACTACGACCGGCTGACCCTGGGCGGCGGCGCGGACTACTACGTCTCCTTCGACGGCGTGGCGGTCGGCAAGCTGCAGGGCCAGGGGCTGCAGAAGTGCCTGACCGACGAGCACGCGACCAAGCCGGTCATCGCCGAGGTGAACGGCTCGCCGACCGACAACAACGCGACCCTCTTCGCGCAGGGGTACAACTCGATCCTCGACCCGCTGTACGCCAACGGCACCTACGTCAAGGGCCCCAACCAGTCGGTACCGGACTGGGACAACGCGCAGGCCGGCACCATCTTCGAGCAGATGCTGACCAGCAACCCGAAGATCAAGGGTGTGCTGGTGGCCAATGACGGCATGGCCAACTCGGTGATCGCGATCCTGAAGAAGAACCACCTGCAGCTGCCGGTGACCGGGCAGGACGCGACCGTACAGGGCCTGCAGCACATCCTCGACGGTGACCAGTGCATGACCGTCTACAAGGCGGTGAAGAAGGAGGCGGCCGGCGCGGCCCAGGTGGCCGTCGCGCTGGCAACCGGCAAGACCCCGACCAACATCAACGGAAGCGTCACCGACACCCAGCTCAACACCCAGGTCAAGTCCGACCTGGAGCAGCCGGTGGCGATCTACAAGGACAACGTCAAGGACGTGGTCAACGACGGCTACGTGACCAAGGCCGATCTGTGCGCCGGTGCGTACGCCGCCAAGTGCGCGGCCGCGGGCATCAGCTGAACCGCCGGCCACTGACCAGATCAGCAAGGCTGGTCCCGGTACCGCGCAC
>JAFMQQ010000437.1 GCA_017354595.1 Micromonosporaceae bacterium | reverse complement strand
GGTCTGCCGGTCGTCGGCATGGTAGGCGGCGGCCAGCTCGCCCGCATGACCCACCAAGCCGCGATCGGCCTCGGCCAGTCGGTACGCGTGCTGGCCACCGCACCGGACGAGAGCGCCGCACTCGTCGCCAGCGATGTCCACATTGGACACCATACCGACCTGGACGCGCTGCGCCGGTTCGCCAAGGGGTGCGAGGTGGTCACCTTCGACCACGAGCACGTACCGCCGGGGCACATCGAGGCGCTGGCCGCCGAGGGGGTCAGGGTCGCGCCCAGCGCCGCCGCCCTGCGGTACGCACAGGACAAGCGCGCGATGCGTGAGCGGCTGAGCGAGCTCGGGATACCGGTACCGCGCTGGGCGCCGGTACGCGAGCCGGCCGACCTGGCGGCCTTCGCCGGCCGGGCCGGTTGGCCGGTGGTGGTCAAGGCGGTGCGCGGCGGGTACGACGGGCGTGGCGTGTGGACGGTCGGCTCGCCCGAACAGGCGCCGGCGACCGGCGAGCTGATCGTTGAGGAGCGGGTACGGCTGCGCCGCGAGCTGGCCGCGCTGGTGGCCCGCTCGCCGTTCGGTCAGGTGGCGGCGTACCCGGTCGTGGAGACCGTGCAGCGGGACGGCATCTGCGTCGAGGTACTGGCCCCGGCGCCCGGTATGGATCCGGATGCCACGGCCGCCGCGCAGCAACTGGCGATCCGGCTGGCGACCGAGCTTGAGGTGGTCGGCCTGCTCGCCGTCGAGCTGTTCCAGACAGCCAGGGGCGAGCTGCTCGTCAACGAGCTGGCGATGCGGCCGCACAACAGCGGCCACTGGAGCATCGAGGGCTCCCGGACCTCCCAGTTCGAGCAGCACCTGCGCGCGGTGCTGGACTACCCGTTGGGCGATACGGCGCCCACCGCGCCAGCGGTCGCCATGGCGAATGTCCTCAGTGGACCTGATGGCGGGGCGGAGCTGGACGAGCGGCTGCACCACCTGTTCGCCGCCGACCCGGGGATCAAGGTGCACCTGTACGGCAAGCAACCCCGCCCGGGCCGCAAAATCGGCCACGTCACCGCGCTGGGCGAGGATATGGCGACGGTACGGGCGCGTGCCCGCGCGGCGGCCCTACGACTGTCCACAGCGGACGCGTCCACAGAGGACAGCCAGTGACCGGGCCGAGTGTCGGGATCATCATGGGCAGCGACTCGGACTGGCCCACCATGCGCGCCGCGGCGCAGGCGCTGGACGAGTTCGGGGTGGCGTACGAGGTGGGTGTGGTATCGGCGCACCGTACACCGCAACGGATGCTGCAGTACGCGGGCGATGCGGCCGGTAGGGGACTGCGGGTCATCATCGCCGGAGCCGGCGGAGCGGCGCACCTGCCCGGCATGGTCGCCGCGGCCACCCCGCTGCCGGTGATCGGCGTACCGGTGCCACTGCGCCACCTGGATGGCCTTGATTCACTGTTGTCGATCGTACAGATGCCGGCCGGGGTACCGGTGGCGACCGTCTCGATCGGTGGCGCCCGCAACGCCGGTCTGCTCGCGGTACGCATCCTCGGCGCCAGCGAACCGGAGCTGCTCGCGCGGATGGTGGCGTACCAGGAGAGCCTGAAGGAGCTCGTCGCGGAGAAGGACCGCAAGCTGCGCAGCAGCGCGCCCCGGGAGGGCACGCCCTAGTGGTCCGTAATCCCCTTTAGCGCATCCGGCCGATCGCACCGCGCAGCCTGGCCAGGTTGCGGCGCCGCTTCTCGAAGTTCGCACCCAGGATCGCGAGCACCACCCCGACCAGACCCATCACCGTCGAGATCAGGGCGACCGCGGAGAGGACCGCGACCTCGTGCAGCGCGGCGATGGTGAGCACCGCGGCGCCGATCACCAGCGGTGCCTGCTGGCGGCGGAACGAACCCCACACCACGGCGGCCGCCGCGGCCACGATCAGCAGACCGCGGCGCAGTGGCGTCTGGTCGGTGGCCAGCACGATGGCCAGGCTGGGCAGGAAGCCGGCGAGCAGGGCCACGCCGTAGGCGTACCAGCTGGAGATCTCCGGATGCCGGCGCAGCTCGATGTACCCGGTCAGCAGCGCGACAACCGCAACCGCCAGGGTGTACGCCTCCGGCAGTGCGACCCTGGCGATGTGCATCAGCAGCCACCAGGCGGCCACCTCGTGCGCGTTGCCGAGCCAGGTCAGGATGGCGCGGTACAGCCGGCCGCGGTTGGGGCGGCGCGCGGCGATCGCCAGCACCGCCCCCCACGCGGTGCAGAAGACGGCCAGGTGCGGCAACGACCGGCTGGCCAGCAGCAGCGCCAGCACCGCGCCCGCGTAGGAGCCCACCTCCACCACGCTCGCCTCGCCGTACGACCCGGCCCGGCGCAGCCGGGGCAGCATCGCGGCGAGCACCAGGAAACCGCTCGCGACCGCGCCCACCGGGAAGGCCGCCCAGTAGACCGGCAGGCCGGCGATGAGGCTGGCGACGAGGGCGAGCAGGTGTCCGGCCGCGGTACCGACCAGCCACCCGGCGACCCGGGCCACGACGGTACGCCCGGAGATGGCGGCGCTCACCCCGGCCGCGGCCGCCACGGCGAGCGCGACCAGCGTCATGGTTCTGGTCGCCAGCGCGCCGGAGAGGCCGGAACCGCCGGCCAGCACGCAGATCACCACGACCAGTGCCCGCGCCCGGCGCATCGGCCGGTTGGCCAGCGTATCGGTCGGCGGCGAGGTCAGTGCCACCCCGAGCCCGGCCATCACGCTCACCCCGAGGGCGGAGAGCGGGCCGGCGGCCCACACCAGACCCAGCGCGGCCGGGGCGATCAGCAGGGTCAGCGCCGCGCTCGGGGTGACCACGGCGACCACCCGACCGTACACAGTGGACTGACGGTCGCGGCCCGGCGCGCCGAAGCCGATCGCGGCCAGCGCGGCGGCCATGGTGAGCAGCAGTGCGGCGACCGCCTCGTTGCCGGTACCCGCCCAGCGCTGCATGCCGTCCAGCGCGCCGGCCGCGGTCGGTGGGGCACCGGACCAGACGTGCGAGAGCCACCAGTACGGGCCGGCGAGCGCGGCGATCACCGCCGGACCCAGGCGGATCATCGCCAGTACCGTCGCCGGTCCGGCCGCCAGCAGCACCATGTACGCCGGCCGGATGCCCGGGCGCAGCCGCTGCAGTGGCGAGCGCAGCCCGGCGCCGGAGAGGTTGGCCCGCCGGGCGATCACCGCGGCGCGCACCAGTTCGGCGAGGACCACGACCAGGGCGGTCGCGGCGGCGTACACCTCGGTGGGGTACGGGCTGCGCACGGTACCGATGGCGATCGCGGTACCGGCGACCGCCACCGCACCGGTCGCGTACGGCAGGTACGCCTCCTCGTTGGAGCAGCAGACTCCGACGACCGCCAGGCCCAGGCAGAGTGCGGCCAGCGCCGCGGTGTAGACGGTGCTCCACGGCGTGGCGCCGGCGGCACCGGCTCCGGCCCGCCCGATGCCGAAGGCGAGAACCGCACAGCTCGCCGCGCCGGGCAGCGCCACCATGGCGGCGCTCAGCGCCCCACCGCCGATCATCGACAGGTGCTCGGGCCGGTCGAACTCGTCCACCTGCGCTTCGATCCGGCGCCGGGTGGCCGCGGCGATGCCGGCCATCACCGCGCAGATGCCGGTCGAGGCGAACAGCGTCGTCGCGGTCATCTCCGGTGAGACGAGGCTCGCCGCCACGGTGTCGGCGAACATGACGCTGGCCACGGCCGCCCGGGTCCACGCCGCGCGGGGATCGCGGGTGGCCGTCGC
>JAFMQQ010000436.1 GCA_017354595.1 Micromonosporaceae bacterium | reverse complement strand
CCGAGCCGGATCAGCTCGGGGTGCTTCTGTGCCCGGGCGGTGGTCAATACGCGGGCACCCAACGCGACTGCGTACTGGATGGCGAATGTGCCGATGCCGCTGCCGCCGCCGTGCACCAGCACCGTCTCCCCGGCACGCAAGCGGGCCACACCGGTCAGATTGGACCAGACGGTACAGGCCACCTCCGGCAGTGCGGCCGCGTCCTGGAGGCCAATCCCATCGGGTACCGGAAGCAGCTGCCCGACCGGCACCGCGACCCTGGTCGCGTACCCACCGCCGGCCAGCAGCGCACACACCTCGTCGCCCACCCGCCAACCGGACGCATCATCCTGGCCGGACGCATCATCCTGGCCAGACGCATTTGGGCCCAGCTTGCTGATCCGGCCGGAGCACTCCAGCCCGGGGTAGCGCGAGGCGCCCCGCGGTGGGTCGTAGAAACCGGCCCGCTGCAACAGATCGGCCCGGTTGACCGCGCTCGCCACGATGTCCACGAGTACCTCGCCCGGCCCGGGCTCCGGATCGGGTACCTGCTGCCAGGCCAGCACCTCCGGCCCACCCGGCTCGCGGATCACGATCGCGTGCATCCCCTCATCGTGTCACCCGGTTCCGGGTATCGACGTGGCAGACTGGCAGAGCCGCGGATGTGCGCGGCGCTGGAGGGCTCGCCTAGTGGCCGATGGCGGCAGTCTTGAAAACTGCTAGCAGGGGGAACCTTGCTCGTGGGTTCGAATCCCACGCCCTCCGCCCAACCTTGTTCTTCGCACCCTAAACCTGCTTGTTCTTCGCACCCTAAACCTGCGGCTTCGCTCTGTGCCCTGCGTTGCTCACTCTCTGTCGTCCCGACCCGCCCGCCGGTAGGGTGGCAGCTCTGTCCGATGTGGACCCGCGGCGCGCCGCCGCGTGGATCAGCCGGCTACTCGCCATCACCATCCCGCCGCCGTCCTGCGGTATCGGCGCACCACGGCCAGATGACACCGCACGCGGCGCCGCCGTCCCCGCGCCGCACGATGCTAGCTTTGTTCTATATGAGGTACCTCAAAGAAGCATCCGATCATGCTGCTGAGCATTGAGCCTGACGGTCCGGTGCCGATCTACCAACAGATCCGCGACCGGATCGTGGAGGCGATCGCCACCGGCGAAGCGGCAGTCGGATCCGGGCTGCCCTCCACCCGGCAGTTGGCGGTGGACCTCGGCATCAACTTCCATACCGTGAACAAGGCGTACGACCAACTGCGCCAGGAGGGCCTACTGCGGATCGGCCGCAAGGCCGGCGCTGTCATCCAGCGCGACGCGTCCAGCGGCCCACCCCGCCCGGGGTGGGAGGAGGACTGGGCCGGGCGGCTGCGCACGATGCTGGCCGAGGCTGCGGCCCAGGGACTGCCGGCCAAGGATGTGGTGCGGCACTGCCGGGACATCCTGACCGGATTCGCCCAGGATGGGGATCGGGTCGTGAGCGCGAGGAGTGAGCGGAGCGAGCCCCGCAGTCGCGAACGGAAGGCGGCCCCGTGAGCGCGAGGGGTGAGCGGAGCGAGCCCCGCAGTCGCGAACGGAAGGCGGCCCCGTGAGCGCGGCCATTCTGATCGGGTACGTTGCGGTGCCGCTGTTCGGCGTGTTCCTGTGTGTCGCACCGGTCGTGTCGCGCCCGACGATCCAGTTCGGCGTCCGGGTGCCACCCGAGCGCGTCGCGGCCCCGGTGATCGGGCGGGAGCGGCACCGGTACATCTGGCGAAGCGCGGCGATCGCGGTCGCCGCGACCGCCGTGGTGCTCGCGACCGGCGCCCGTGCGCCGTTCTGGCTGAGCTGGATAATCCTGGTGCTTCTGGTCGCGACCGATGCGGCCCTGTTCTGGTGGGCGCATCGCAGGATCGGCCGGGTGAAGTCGGCCGAGGGCTGGTTTGCCGGCCGCCGGCAGACGGTCGTTACAGACACCGGCTGGCGTACCGAACCGGCGCGCTTCCCAGCCACCTGGCTGCTTCCGGCGGTCGCGGTCATCGCCGCGGCCGCCGTCGTCGGCATCCTGCGCTACCCGCAGCTGCCCGCCCATCTCAACACCGGCCGGCGCAGTCTCGCCACGACGCCCGCCAGCGCATTCGCGACACTGATCGGCCAGGCGTACGTCACCGGGCTGTGGGTCATACTGCTGAGCCTTGCCTTCCGGTTCCGCCCCGACCTCGACACCGGTGATCCGGCCGGAAGCCTGCGCCGGTACCGGCAGGCCCTGGCCCTGATCGGCCGGGCCGGACTGATCTTCGTGGCCTGTATCGATCTGACGTTCGCGCTGGCGGCCCTGCGCCGGTGGCAGATCGCCGATCTGCGGGCGGGCCTGGTGATCCTCCCGGCGACGCTCGGGCTGGCCGGCCTGCTCGCTGTTGTCGTGCACGCGGGACGCATACGCGCGCGGGCCGGTACCGCGGCGGCCGGATCCGATCGCGACGACGACCGCTTCTGGAAGGCCGGGCTGGTGTACGTCAACCGCGACGACCCCGCTCTCATGGTCAATGCGAGAGTCACCTTCGCCTGGACGCCCAACCTAGGCAATCCGAGGGTATGGCTGATCATCGCTGGCGTCGCCGCGAGCCTGGCCGGGCTGATCGCTGTCACGCTCACCGTCGGACTCTGATCACCCCAGTCGCGCCCGCCCGCCACCCAGTGCTAGCTTTGTTCTAGAGAAGATAGAACAAAAACGGAGGCACGGGTGGAACGGCCGGCATTGGCAGTCCAGCAGTTGAGCAAGAGGTTCGGTGACCGTACCGCCTTTGCCGACGTGTCCTTCGAAGTCGGGCAGGGCGAGGTGTTCGGCTTCCTCGGCCCGAACGGAGCGGGCAAGACCTCGACGGTACGGACGCTGGGCACGCTGATCGCGCCGACGTCGGGATCGGCGAGCGTGGCCGGCCTGCCACTGACTGCGGAGAACGGACCGGCGATCCGGTCCCGGATCTCGATCATGCCCGAGACGCCCGGCCTGTACCTGCGCCTCACCGTCGCGGAGAACCTCGAGTTCTTCGCCGGCCTGTACGCGCTCCCGGATAGCCGCGGGCGCATCGCCGAGGCGCTCACGGCGGTGAACCTGACCGATCGTGCCGGCGACGCGTGCGGGGCGCTGTCCAAGGGACTGCGGCAGCGGGTAGCGCTTGCTCGGGCCGTACTCAACCAGCCAAGCGTGCTCTTCCTCGACGAACCGACCTCCGGCCTCGATCCGGTGGCGGCCCGGGACGTACACGACCTGATCACTTCGCTACGCGAGCGTGGCGTGACCATCTTCCTGACCACACACCGCCTGGCCGAGGCGGAGCGGCTGTGTGACCGGGTCGCCATCCTGAACACCACCCTGCGTCTGATCGGCCCGCCGGCCGAGTTGCGCACCCGGCTGTTCGCCCGCCGGCTCGAAGTCCGCGTCCGTACCGCGCCACCCGACCCGGATACCCTCTTCGGCGGGCTCAT
The DNA here is from genome assembly GCA_017354595.1 of Micromonosporaceae bacterium. GTDB lineage: Bacteria > Actinomycetota > Actinomycetes > Mycobacteriales > Micromonosporaceae > DATEJJ01. The sequence continues at coordinate 308 of JAFMQQ010000436.1, read as the reverse complement.
CGGTGTCGATGGGTGGCAGCGGGATGCCTCGGGTACCTTCCTGCTGACCGTGACGGATCCCGACGCCGCGGCTCCGGACGTGGCACGGGCGCTGGTTCACGCGGGCGCCGACATCCTGTCCATCACCGAGTCCCGCCACTCGCTGGAGGACGTGTACCTCGAACTCGTCGACGAGGACGTGGAGGCGAGACGGCAATGAGCTTGCGTTGGACCCGGATCGGCGCGATCGTCCGCAAGGAGCTGCGGGACTACCGCCGCAACCGCTTCGTGGTCGTCACGATGACGATGGTGCCGATCGCCTTCATCAT
>JAFMQQ010000071.1 GCA_017354595.1 Micromonosporaceae bacterium | reverse complement strand
CGTCGCCCGGTTCCAGCGGATGCGCGGCAAGGCCGTCTTCTACCCGATGGGTTGGGATGACAACGGCCTGCCCACCGAGCGCCGGGTGCAGAGCGTCTACGGCGTGCGGTGCGACCCGGCGTTGGCGTACAACCCGTCGTTCGCGGCACCGCAGCGGCGGTTCGACCCACCGCGTCCGGTCTCCCGGCGCAACTTCATCGAACTCTGCACCCGGCTGACCGAGGCCGACGAGGTCACCTTCGAGCGGCTGTGGCGCCGGCTCGGCCTCTCCGTCGACTGGTCGTACACATACACCACGATCGGCCCGGCGGCGCGGAGCGTTGCGCAGCGCGCGTTCCTGCGCAACCTGTCCCGCGACGAGGCGTACCTGGCGCAGGCGCCTACCCTGTGGGACACCGGCCTGCGCACCGCGGTGGCCCAGGCCGAGGTGGTGGACAAAGAGCAGCCCGGTGCCTATCACCGGCTGCGCTTCCGGGGGCCGGACGATACACCGGTGGAGATCGAGACGACCCGGCCCGAGTTGCTGCCGGCGTGCGTCGCGCTGGTCGCCCACCCGTCGGACACCAGATACGCCGGCCTGGTCGGCCAGACTGTCCACTCACCACTGTTCAATATGGACATCAAGGTGTACGCGCACCCGCTCGCCGACCCGGCCAAAGGCACCGGCCTGGCCATGGTGTGTACCTTCGGCGACCTGGCCGACGTGGCGTGGTGGCGGGACCTGGCGCTGCCGTCGCGCGTGGTGGTGGGACGGGACGGCCGGCTGCTGCCGGAGCCGCCGGCCGCGGTCCCCGCCGACCGGTACGCGCCGCTCGCCGGCCGTACCGTGAAGCAGGCGCGACGGATCATCGTGGAGATGCTCCGCGACAGCGGTGAGCTGATCGGCGAGGCCCGCGCGATCACGCACATGGTGAAGTTCTACGAGAAGGGCGACGCACCGCTGGAGATCGTCGCCAGCCGCCAGTGGTACCTGCGCAACGGCGGCGGCGACGCCCGGCTGCGCGAGCGGTTGCTCGAACTCGGCCGGTCGCTGCACTGGGTGCCGGAGCACATGCGGCACCGGTACGAGCCGCTCGACCTCGGCCTGCTCGCCGCTCTGTCCACTGTGGTCGATCACGCGACCGCGGCTCTGGAACGGTACGACCACACCGCCGCGCTGGTCGCCACCGAGGAGTTCTTCTGGAACTTCTGCGACGACTACATCGAGCTGGTGAAGCAACGGGCCTACGGCAGCGGTACCGCCGCCGCGTCCGCCCGGGCCGCGCTCACGCTCGCCCTCTCGGTGCAACTGCGGCTGTTCGCACCGTTCCTGCCGTTCGTGACCGAGGAGGTGTGGAGCTGGCCGGGGTGGAGCTGGCCGGGCGCCCTGCGCGACACAGACTCCGTGCATCGGGCGGCCTGGCCGGCGGCGGCGCAACTACCGACCGGTGGCGAGCCGGCCGTGCTCGCCACGGCGGGCGCGGCGTTGCGGCAGGCGCGCCGGTTCAAGTCCGACCGACGGCTGTCGATGAAGACTGAGCTACCGGTGGTGGAGATCGGCGCCCCCGCCGCGGAGCTGGCGCGGCTGCGCGGCGTCGAAGCCGATCTCCGCGCCGCGGCGCACATCGGCGAGCTGCGCCTGGTCGAGGCGGCCGACCTGTCGACATCGGTCCTCACCGGCGCCTGAGCCGGCGGGTGGAGCCGGCACGGTCAGAAGTCGAATCCACCGTCGAATCCACCACCGTCGAAGCCACCGCCGTCGAAGCCACCCGCATCGGCGTAGTCGCCACCATCGCTACCGTCGCCGCCGTTGCCGCCATCGCCGGCATCCTGGCCCGCGTCGTCGCCGGCGTCATAACCCTGGTCGTACCCGCTGTCGTAGCCGCCCCAGCCACCGCCGAAACCGCCACCGGGACCGCCGAAGAGCGCATCGAAAACAAGCACCGAGCCGACTCCCCAGGCGCCGGCCACCAACGCCGTCTTCCACCACGGCTCGGAGTACCACCCGGCGGGTACCGGTCGCCCGGAGACCACGCCGCCCGGGTAGTAGTACGGCGTCGAGGAGGCCGGCTGCGGGGAGGCGCGGTACTGCTTGCCCTCCACCTCGACCGCCCGCTGTTCGCGGATCGCGCCGGCCTGCCGCTGGCCGGCCAGTGGTGGCAGGTCCGGCCCGGGGTCGAGCTTCATCGCCACCCGCGCCGCCCGCACGTAGGACAGGCCCTCCAGCGCGCTCTCCCGGGCCAGCTCGTACTGCTTCACCGAGGTGGCCTGCTCCAGCTGCGAGCCGGCGGCGTTGTACCGCTCGCCGGCATCCACAAGTGCCTGCTTGGTCGCCGGCTCGTCGCCCGCCGGCAGGTTCATGATCTGCCCGCCGAGCCGGTCGTACCAACGGAGCGCCTCAGCCCGGGCATCCGCCAACTGCTGTTCCCTGCGCTTGCGCGACCACCACATGTCATCCACGGTACAGGCGACCTTCAGCCCACGATGTTTTGTCACACCGACCCGGCATGCTCACGGGGTGGCTCTGCTGTTGCTCGGCACCGGGCTCGTCGTGGGTGCCGCGCTGGGCTGGCTCGCCGCGCGGGTCCGTTCGGCGGCCGACGTTGCCCGGCTCTCCGCGACGCTCGAGGCGATGCGCGAGGGCGAGGCGCGGCTGGAGCGCTCGCTGCGCGTGCTCTCCCATGATGCCGCCCGCGACCAGCAGGAGAGCCTCGGGCAGTTACTGCGCCCGCTGCACGACATCATCGACCGCTATGAGCGCCGCGTGGTGGCGATGGAGGCCGAGCGGGTCGACTCCTACGCCGAGCTGCGCACCGAGGTCCGGGATATGCGGGCGGTCTCCACGGCACTGTCCACATCGACCAGTCAGCTGGTCGCGGCGCTGCGTGCGCCGCAGGTGCGTGGCCGGTGGGGCGAACACCAGCTGCGTCGCATCGTCGAGGCGGCCGGCATGCTGGAGCACTGCGACTTCGACGAACAGGTCACCGCCGAGACCGGTGACGCAGTGGTACGCCCCGATCTGGTGGTACGCCTGACCGGCGGCCGCCATGTGGTGGTGGACGCGAAGGCGCCGTTCGAGGGATACCTCGCGGCGATGGAGGCGCGCGACGAGCGATCCCGGGGCGAGGCGCTGGACCGGCACGCCAAGCAGCTGCGGGCGCATGTGGAGCAGCTGGCCGCCAAGAACTACTGGGCCGCATTCCCGCCCACGCCCGAGTTCGTGGTGCTCTTCATGCCGGCCGACCCGTTCCTCGACGCGGCGTTGCAGCGCGACCCGACCCTGCTGGAACACGCGTTCAGCCGGGACGTCGTACTCGCCACCCCGGCGACGCTGGTCGCCCTGCTGCGCACGGTGGCGTACTGCTGGCGGCAGGAGGCGCTGGAGCGAAACGCCGTCCAGGTACACGCGCTGGGTCGCGAGCTCTACCTGCGACTGTCCACAATGGGGGAGCACCTGGCCAAGGTGGGGAGTTCGCTGTCCGGTGCGGTCACCGCATACAACAAGGCGGTCGGGTCGCTCGAGTCACGGGTACTGGTCAGCGCCCGCAAGCTGGCCGAGCTGGGACTCTCCACCGAGGACCTCGATCCGCCGGCTCAGGTGGAGCTGGCGCCGCGGTCGCCGCAACCGCCCGAGGGTCAGCCGTGACGCGCCGAGGTCTGCCGCTTGAGATCGCGCGGCAGGGCGAAGGTCAGCTTCTCCCGCACCGTGGTGACCTCCTCCACGTCGGCGAAGCCGCGCTCCGCCAGCCACGCCAGCACCTGCACCACCAGCTCCTCCGGCACGCTGGCACCCGAGGTCACGCCGATCGTCTCGGCGCTGGCGAGCCAGGCCGGGTCGATCTGGTCGGCATAGTCCACCAGGTGCGCCGCGGTGGCGCCGGCATCCAGCGCCACCTCGCACAGCCGCACCGAGTTCGACGAGTTCCGCGAACCGACCACGATCACCAGGTCGCATTCCGGCGCGATCTGCTTGATAACTTGCTGGCGGTTCTGCGTCGCGTAGCAGATGTCGTCGCTGGGCGGCGACTGGAGCAGCGGCAGCCGGCGCTTGAGCCGGTCGACCGTCTCCATCGTCTCGTCCACCGAGAGCGTGGTCTGGGACAGCCAGACCACCTTCGCGGGGTCCCGCACGCTCACCGTCTGGGCGCCCTCCGGCCCGTCGACCAGTTGCACGTTGGCCGGCGCCTCGCCGGCGGTACCGATGACCTCCTCGTGACCCTCGTGCCCGATCAGCAGGATGTCGAAGCCTTCGGCGGCGAACCGCCGCGCCTCCTGGTGCACCTTGGTGACCAGCGGGCAGGTGGCGTCGATCGCGCGCAGGCCGCGCTCGCGCGCCTGCTGGTAGACCTCCGGCGCCACACCGTGCGCCGAGAAGATCACAACCGCACCCTCGGGTACCTCGTCGTTCTCCTCTACGAAGATCGCGCCCCGCGCCTCCAGCGTCGTGACCACGTGCTTGTTGTGCACGATCTGCTTGCGGACATAGACCGGTGGGCCATAGTGCTTCAGCGCCTCCTCCACGGTCTGCACCGCGCGGTCGACACCGGCACAGTAGCCGCGAGGGCTGGCGAGCAGGACGCGTCTCACCCGTCCATGGTACGGGCGCCACCCGGCCCCCACCCGGCTGCGCCGCCTAGGCTGGTGCGGTGAGTGATCAGGCTGACAAGAGCAGCGCGGAGCACCCGTGGCCGGTACGGGTGGTCAGCCAGAAGGTCGGCGCCTGGATCGCCCGGCTGGGCTGGGTGTGGGTGGACGGCCAGGTTGCCCAGATCACGCGGCGCCCCGGCACCCAGGTGGTCTTCCTGACCCTGCGCGACCCCTCGGCCGACCTGAGCCTGACCGTGACGGCGCACCGCGACGTACTCGATGCCGGCACTCCCCAACTCGCCGAGGGCGCCCGGGTGGTGCTGCACGCGCGGCCGGAGCTGTGGCCGGTACGCGGCACCCTGTCGCTGCGGGCCGACGAGATCCGGCAGGTGGGCATCGGCGAGCTGCTGGCCCGGGTCGAGCGGCTGAAGCGGTTGCTGGCCGCCGAGGGGCTCTTCGACCCGGCCCGCAAGCGCCGCCCGCCACTGGTACCGGGCAAGGTCGGGCTGATCACCGGGCGGGCCAGCGCGGCCGAGCGTGACGTACTGGAGAACGCTCGCAAGCGCTGGCCGGGCATCGCGTTCCGGGTGATCAACGTCGCGGTGCAGGGTCCGGCGGCGGTACCGCAGATGCTGGACGCCCTCGCCGTGCTCGATCGCGACCCCGAGGTGGACGTCATCGTCCTGGCCCGGGGTGGCGGCTCGGTCGAGGATCTGCTCCCCTTCTCCGACGAGGCGCTGTGCCGGGGCGTCTTCGCCTGCCGTACCCCGGTGATCAGCGCGGTCGGCCACGAGACCGACACGCCGTTGGTCGACTTCGTCGCCGACCTGCGCGCCTCGACGCCGACCGATGCGGCGAAGCGGTTGGTCCCCGATCTGGCCGAGGAGTCGCTGCGGATCCGCCAGGCGAGGCAGCGGCTGCGCCGGGTGGTCGAGGTGCTGCTGGACCGGGAGCAGCACCGGCTCGACGCGCTGCGCAGCCGCCCGGTGCTGGCCCGCCCCCAGGCGATGGTGGAGCGCCGCGCGGAGGAGGTACGCGCGCTGCGCGAGCGGGCGTACCGCTGCCTGGCGCATCAGGTGCAGCGGGCTGATGAGGAACTGGCGCACACCATCGCCCGGGTACGCGCGCTCTCCCCCGCCGCGACGCTGCAACGCGGGTACGCGATCGTGACCCACTCCGGCACCGGCGCGGTGCTCCGCGACCCCGCGGCGGTACACCCCGGCGATCCGTTGCGCATCCGGCTCGCCGGCGGCGACCTGCCCGCTACGGTGGCGTCGTGACCCAACCGGAACCGGACGACGCACCTCCCGCCGCGGAGGCGACAGAGTTGTCCTACGAGCAGGCGCGCGCGGAGCTGGCCGCGGTGGTGGAGAGGCTGGAGGCGGGCGGCGCCACGCTGGAGGAGTCGCTGGCTTTGTGGGAGCGCGGCGAGCAGCTGGCCGCGATCTGCCAGCAGTGGCTGGACGGAGCCCGCGCCCGCCTGGACCCGCCCGGCACCCAACACTAGGCCCGAGTCAGTCGGGGACGTACCGGTCGTCCTCGAGGTGGAACAAGGAACCGTCCTCGGCCTCCACGACCGCCTTGAACATCGGATAGCGATCGATCAGTTGACGCACCTGGATGAGTCGGAAGTTCGCCGAGTCCTCCATGTACTGATCGGACTCGCCGCCCGAGGAGATCCGCCAGCCGCTGTCCTCTGGCCGGGTCGCCGGCTGCCGTTCGATGAAGCGGGGCGGCTGCTGGTCGTCCCAGACCAACCGCGACACGATGGCACGGCAGGCCATCAGCCAGACCCAACGCATCCGTCGCTGCGTCTGTTCGTCGCCCACGTCCAACCGGATCCGCACGAGTTCCCCGGTGCGGCTCAGCCCCCGCGAAACGGTGAAGATTCCGTCGCCCCAGCGGTTGTCGAACCCGCACGCCTGAGCTCCGCCCAACAACACCGACCCGGCCCGGGTCTCGTTGACCCGAACCTGGGCGTTGAGGCGCTCCAGATTGTCATGCGGCCGGTAGTCCACCGCAACCCGCCAGCGGTGCTCCGCGATGAGCCCTCGGGTACGCTCCGCCACGGCATCCAGCTCGGCCATCGCAACGTTCACCCAGCCGAACTCGCGGTCGCCGGCCGGCGCCGCCTGCATGGCCTCGGCGGCGCTGGCCGCGTCGGCGCCCCAGAACACGAAGTCGCCGAGTCCATCAAGCGACTCACCCATCCGGAACTCACCGAGGGCGTCCAGGTCGGCGCAGATCAGCTGGCCGTGCTCGACCATCACCCCCTGCACCGGTTCGGTGGTGACCACCTCGGTCCCGGGCATGACAACCACATCGATACACCGCCACCGGCCGGTGAACTCGCCATCAGGCATCGGTGTGGCAAGGACCGGAAGCGCCCCGGTGAGCGGAAGCCCGCGACAGGCGACCGCCCACAGCCGGTTGTACGTCACTACGCCGATACCGCCGCCGATCTCAACGGCGAGCCGCGCACGCTCCACATGCGACACCCGCTCGCTCAGCCGCTCGGCGCGCGCGTTGAAGCGATGTTCGGCGGCGAACGCGTTGAACTGCTCCCGAATCTGCTCCGCGAGATCGACCGGGATGTCGAACAGATAGCGCGGGTCGAACTCGTGGTCGTAGGCGCGGCCGGCGGCCACGGCATCCGGGCCGACGATCCCGATATCGATCTCTTCGCCGTCGGTACGCCGTGGCGAACGCGGATCCCCGTCGTGCCGCCAGAACCGGCTCAAGCCGGGATCGAGCACCACGAGTGCCCCGGACGGAGTGTTGATCTCCCCGAGGAGCATCGGCTCAGACATGCCCCGCATGATTGCACGCGGCGACAACGGCGTGGTCGCTGGCACCGGTCGTAGCCGGTACCAGCGACCACCTCAGGTACGTCAGCTGGCGCTGCAGGTGGTGCCGTTGAGAGCGAAGATGACGGGTAGCACGTCCGGGCCGTCGTAGCCTGCGACGAACCCGATGTTCACCGTCGCGCCCGGCGCGATCGTGGCATTCCAGTCCACATTGGTCACTCGTACCGAGGCGCCGTCCTGGGTCCAGTTGCCGTTCCAACCGCCGTCTTCCCGCTGCCACGCCCTGGGCCAGCTGAAGGTGAACGCCCAGCCGGTGACGGTGTCGGTGCCGGTGTTGGTGATGTCGATGCTGCCGATGTATCCGTTGCCCCAGTCACCGTTGTCCACATAGTGCACCGCGCAGGTACTCGTCGCGGGTGCACCGGTTGCGAAGGTCACCGGTGGCGACGCCGGGGAGACCCGGCCGGCACCGTCCCGGGTCACCACGTTCACCGTGTACCGGGTGCCCGGTACCAGGTTGTGCACGGTCAGGGAGGTGTCAGTCGTCTCGCCCCACTGCTCGCTGTCCGCGCCCAGCTGCCGGTACACCTCGTACTTGGTGCCCGGTTGTGCGCCGGGCGCCGCCGGCCACGAGATCGTCACGTCCCGATCGGTGACACCGCTGGCCGCCGGCTGCCCGACCGCGCTCGGCGCCGATGGGTTCGGCTCCGGCTCCGCCGGGTGCAGGGTGAGCAGAGTCAGCGAGTACGGCGGCAGCGTCTGGCTGGTCGCCGTACCGGTACGGGTCGAGGTCACCTCGGTACCGCCGTTGACGTACGACAGCACCGTCGGCGTGCTCCCGGCCGGCGTGTATCCCGCGTAGCCGATATTCACCGCGTGGGCGTTGTCCGGGTCCTTGTTCACCAGCAGCACGGCCAGATCACCGTTGGGCCGCCGGGAGGCGTGCGCGCTGACCATCGGGTCGCTGGTCGCGGCCCGGAGCAGCTGGTCGCCCGGGTGGGCGAAGGAACCCATCATCTTAAGCGCGAAGTACGGCGCGAACGGTGTGTTCAGCGCGGGTTCGCAGGTGACACCATCGGAGCTGCAGTTACCGCTGGAGAGGATACCGAAGTCGCCATAGTCGGTCTGTCCGGCCACTGTGGACACATTACCGATCCCGTTGTGCACGTCCCACCAGTCGACCGTGAATACGCCGTTCTCAAGAAGTCCACTGTAGACGTCGGCGAGGAAGAGCGCGCCCGGCTGGGTATTCTCCCCGGTACCGACGTTGGTCTCGGTGAGACTGATGCCGAGCCGGCTGGCGTTCGGGCCGCCGTACCTGACGATCTGCTGGTGCAGCAGGAACATCGCGTCGTCGATCTGCGCCGCCTTGTCCAGCGACTGGGACGCCGTCGAGCCACCGGGGTACCAGTGGATGTCCACGTAGTCGATGTACGGGCCGGCGATCGAAAGTACGGTCTGGTTCCAGCTACCCGAGTCCTCGGAGCCGACCAGCGCGTCCGGCCAGTTGGCCGGCATGGTCAGTACCGCACCCACCTTGATGTTCGGGTCGACGGCCTTCATCGCCTGGGTGTAGGCGACGACGCCGGCCGCGTACGTCCCGGCGCTCTTGTCCGCGTGGTTGTCGGCTTCCCAGTCGGCGCCGTAGTACCCGTTGCCGTAGTTCTCGTTGCCGATCGTCCAGTAGTTCGCGTGGTACCCCTTGGTGATGTTGGCGTACCGGACCCAGCCGGCGGCCTCCTCAGGCGTACCCGTGCCGTAGTTCGCGATGATCATCGGCTGGGCACCGATCCGTTGCACGGACGCCATGAAGGTGTCGAAGTCGGTGTTGGGTGCGACGAACCCGCCCGGCGCGGTATGGGTCTGCCAATGGTAGATGTCGCCGTACGAGCCGCCGGGGTAGCGGATCATCTTGACACCGGCCGCACCCAGCAGGTCGGAGACCGCGGTCGTGCCCAACTGCGAGTCCCAGATGGCGTCGTTGATGCCGAGTGCGGTCGGCGCGACCGTCGCCAAGCCGGCTCGGGCATTGACGGTAATCGTAGTGGTCGGGTCGGCGAAAGCACCGCCGGGCGCCACTCCGGTCACGGTTGCTGACGCAGCGAGTAATGCCGCAATCATCGCGGCGCGACGGAAGGTTGGGGTGCGCATGGCCGTCCAATCGGGAGCAATGGATGGAAGCGCTCCCATCGTCGGACTCGCCACCACCATCAGTCAAGGGC
>JAFMQQ010000435.1 GCA_017354595.1 Micromonosporaceae bacterium | reverse complement strand
GGCTACGGACGCCGCCGGAGCCACCCGCCGCGTTGCCGCCGGCCGCCGTGACCACCGGTGCGACCCCGGCGCCGGGCGTGACCGGGGAGCCGAAGGCCGGCCCGGTACCGGTAGGCAGCGCCAGGCCACCGGTCCCGGCGGGCGGAGCCGTGCCGGACGCCGCGGCGGAGGATCGCTGGCGCCGGTAGATGTAGGTGCCGGTGGCGATGAGGGCGCCGACCAACAGGATGCCGACCAGCCCGAAGATGACCAGGGCGCCAAGCCGCCCACCGGAACGCTCGCCAGCATCCGGGCCACCCTCGGCCGGCGGGTTGGTCTCGCCGGTCCGCAGCCGCGGCGCTGCAAACCTCGCAGCCGGCGGTGTTGATGGCTTCTCGGCTGGGCGCTGGGTGCCCGGCTGCTGCCTGCCAGGCCCCGCCGGGCGGGATGTGGTGTCGCCGTCGGGTACGTAGCCGCCGGCCACGACCGCGGAGGCGACCAGGTGCGCCAGGTCCACCGGCGACATCTCCGCCGGCGCGCCCCGGGCCGTGGTCGGATCGGCCGCAGCCCCGGCAGGGCGTGACCCGACCGGTGGCGGGCCAGCGGCCGATGGGCCACGAGGCGCAACCGGCACCCCGACCGGTCCGGTACCGGTCGCACCGTCGGTCGAACCAAGCCGGGCGGAGGACGGACCGGCGAGCGACCCGTTCGCGTAAGGCGGCCCCGCCGGGTACCGGCCCTCCGGACGGTGCGGGTCCACCGATGCGCCGGTGGAGCCGCGTGGTGCCCAGGCGGTGCGGTTTTCGGCGGCCAGGGTGATGAATGCGTTGTAGAGGGTGGTGGCGTCGGGGTAGCGGTCGGTGCGTTGGTGTTGTAGGCAGCGGTTGATGATGGCGGCCAGGGTGGGGGGGATGTTGGGTGTGGTCAGGGGGCGGGGGGTGCTGGTGCGGACCCGGTGCATGTAGGGCAGGGCGGTGTCTTCGGCGGGGTCGTCGGAGGCGAAGGGGGATACCCCTTCTAGCAGGGTGAACAGGGTTGATCCCACCGACCAGATGTCGTCTTCGACCGCGGGGGTGGCGCCGTCGAGGACCTGGGGTGCGGCGTGGCGGTAGCTGAACCATTCCACCGAGGCGGTGTGCGCGGCGCCGATGTGTCGGGCGATGCCGAAGTCGGCCACCACGTAGGAGGTGGGCAGGACCAGAATGTTTTGTGGTTTGACATCGCGGTGCAGCACGCCGTGGCTGTGGGCGAAGGCCAACGCGTCGGCGACTACGCTGCCTACCGCGATGACCTGTTCGGCCGGTAGCGGCCCGTGGGTTTTCAGCCGGTCGTGTACTGAGCCCAGGTCGTAGTACTCCATCACGATGCAGGGCCGGCCGGTGGAGGTGGTACCGGTGTCGATGACGGTCACGATGTGCGGGTGCTGGCGGCCCAGCCGTACCGTGATCTGCAACTCGCGGCCGAACCGGGCCACCGCTTCGGGATCGTCCAGCAGCAGCATCTTGACCGCGACATGCCGGTCCAGCCCGTCCTGCCGGGCCCGGTACACCTCGCTGCCCTCACTGCGGGCCACCAACACAAAATCGTGGTAGCCGGGAAGATCGATCGCGCCGCCGGCGCGGGTCACATGGCCCGTGCCGCCGGCCCGGATCGAGTCCTCGCTATGACGTGGTGCCATCCATGCGCCCCTCATCGACGGGCGTCGGGCGACGCTCGCCAGCGCGCAATCGTACCCAGCAGGCACAACACCAGCCCTGAGTACATCCGGCGTGTCCAACCCACCCAACTGAGTACACACGGCCCCGCCGCACCCGGCCGGGCCACCCGCTCGGTGGCCCGGCCGGTGCCGCCGGCTAAACCAGCGAGGCGTTGTACTTGAGGTCGTAGATGGCGCGCCCGTCGCTGAATCTCAATGACAGGCCGGATCCTGTTGCGGTGGTGCAGGACACCGGGTTCGAGTCGATCACCAGGTTCGCCGTCGGCCAGGTCCGATCGAGGACCACCTGGAACGTCGCCGTGCCGGTACTCGAAAAGACCTTGACCGGGTCGTTGAATGTACCGGCCGCTTGGACCGTGCCCTTGTAGAACGCAATCGACTTTGTGTTGCCCGGGTAGTAGTCGCCGTCGATGACGAACCACATCCAGTCCTGGCCGCTGCTGTGCCACAGTTGCGTAGCGGTCAGCGAAACGAACTCGACCCTGCACTGTGGAGTGGATGGCGGGTTGGCGTGCGCTGTACCCGCGGCGAATGCCAGGGTGAGTAGCGCTCCCGCGATGGCCAGCAGTGCCTTGCGTACCGTGTTCATGAGACCTCCTTGAAGTTGTGGTTTCACGGTCAGCAACAGGGTGCGTACATTCGCCGGCTGCGAACATGTCGTTCTACGCACACCATCTGTCGGGAACTCACCATCGACTCGGCGGCGCGGCGCGAGTTTGGTGGCCCGGCTGCTTTGGTGTCCGCCCGACTGCGGCCGGGCCAGCCGGGTGGTTGCCATAGCTGCCCGCGACATGCGATGGCCGGCCTGTCACATTGACACCCCTGCCCGTCCCACGTCATGCTCACCCGGCAGCCGGATGGGTCCCTAGATCGCGGCAACATCCCGTCCCATCGACCTAGCGAGAGCAACACGGATTGGTCCCAGTGCCCGAAGGAGCGCACATGCCAGGGATTTCAAGTGGACGTATCAGGTTAAGGACTCTGTGTGGGCTGGGCGCATTGACGCTCGCCTGCGTTGCTACCTACGTGGCCGTTCCGGCGGCGCACGCAGCGCCACTGCCGCCAGGCCCACAGCGACTGAGCAACCCGCACCTTGTGCGGCCACGACCGCACGGAGCGGCAGCCGCGGTGATCACCGGAGCGATGAGCAACCACGGTGGTCCGGTGCAGACCGCACCAAAGGTCTACCTGGACTTCTGGGGCTGGACCTCAGACCCGAGCGGGGAGCAGGCGTACCTGCAGCGGTTCTTGTCATCGGTCGGCGGTAGCACCTGGCTGTCCATTGTGAACCAATACGGCGCCGGGTCGACCGGCAACCTGCTCGCGGGTACATGGTCGGATTCCGCAGCAGTGCCGGCCAGCCCCACCGACGCGCAGATCCAGGCTGAGGCGCTCAACGCCGCCAAGCATTTCGGTACCGGTACTTCGGTGAACGTGCAGATCGTGGTGGCCACTCCGACCGGCCATTCCACCGCCGGGTTCGGCACTTCGTTCTGCGCCTACCATGGCGCCGTGGCGGCTGACCCGAACGTCACCTATACCGACCTGCCCTACCAGACGGACGTAGGGGGCTCATGCGGCGAGGGCCTGGTGAACGGATCAAGCGGGACGCTTGACGGGGTCAGCATCATAGAAGGCCACGAACTCGCCGAAGCCATTACCGACCCGCTGCTCAACGCCTGGTACGATGCCACCGGTGCTGAAATCGGCGACAAGTGTGCCTGGACCAACCTCGCTAACATCGCCACTTCTGGCGGCAGTTTCCCCGTTCAACCGTTGTGGAGTAACAGCGCCAACGGCTGCGTGCTCTCCTCGGGTACGCAATGGTCGTCGTGGCTGAGCGAGATCGGCGCACCGTCACCGGGGATCGCTGCCGGCTCGGGGGCGACGGTGTCGTCGTGGGCCGCGAACCGGCTGGACGTGTTCGTCCGCGGTGCCGACAACGCCATCTGGCACGCGTGGTGGGACGGCAGCTGGAAAGCCTGGCAGTCACTGGGCGGCGCCATCGTCTCCAACCCCGCCGCAGTGTCGTGGGGAGCCAACCGTATCGACCTGTTCGGTGTCGGCACCAACGGCG
>JAFMQQ010000434.1:2924-3780 GCA_017354595.1 Micromonosporaceae bacterium | reverse complement strand
GGTGGATGGCGGCGGCCAGTGGCCACGCCCCTGCTGCCAGGACGACCGGGCGCCCGAGCGCGCCTCCCGCGCCGCGTCCCGCAGCTCCCGCTTGATGTCGCGGACCGTCCCGCTCACCTGTTGCTCGATCTCACTGGCCAGAGTGGACAGATCCGCGACCGAGGCGTGGATCTCACCCTCCAGGTCGGCCAGTTCGGCGCCGCGCTGCGTCAACTCCGCCTGGCCCGCCTCGGTGATCTCGTAGACCTTGCGGCCACCGGCGGCCGTGTGCCGCACCAGGCCCTCGGCCTCCATCCGCTGCAGCCGGGGGTAGATGGTTCCGGCCGATGGCGCGTAGAGGCCGAGGAACCGGTTCTCCAGCAACCGGATCAGCTCGTACCCGTGCTTCGGCCCCTCCGCCAGCAGCTTCAGCAGGTACAGCCGCAGCCGACCGTGGCTGAAGACGGCGGTCATGGCGCCTCCTCGCCGAACCCGTCGTCGACCGGTCGGCACAGCAGCGAGATATTGCCACTGATCGCGTACGCGTGCAGCCGACCCGTACCGGCGCCGAGCTCGCCGTGCAGCGAGTGCGCCGACTTGGCCGGGCGGTTGCCGGACAGCACCGGGAAGGCGCTGGTGACCCGGCCGCTGGTCGCTGAGAGGTGCACCGCCAGGTCACTGTCCTCACGCACCCGGATGGTGATCTCGCCGGAGACGGTCTCCAGGTGGATATCGCTGTCGGTGGGTGGGTTGTCCAGGTCGGCGGTGACCGCGCCGGAGATCGTCTTGGCGTGTACCCGCCGGGTCGCCGAGTCGGCGACGGTGATCTCGCCGGAGACGGTTTCGAGCGAGATGGCGCCGGCACAGCCGAGTGCCT
>JAFMQQ010000434.1:0-2914 GCA_017354595.1 Micromonosporaceae bacterium | reverse complement strand
CTCGATCGGGCCCGAGACGATCGAGGCACGGACCTCGCCGCCATCGCCGAGCAGTACGATCCGCCCGCTGACGCAGTCCACCCGCAGGTCGCCCTGCAGACCGGAGGCGACCACCGAGCCCGAGCTGGAATGCAGTGTGCAGATCGTGCCGGACGGTACGGCGATGGAGACGTCCGTATCGAACCGGCGCACCCCGTTCAGCCACCACCACAGCGGTTGCAGGATGCCGGGCCACACGTTCGGCTTCGGGTGGCGTACCGCGAGAGCGTCACCCTCGTGCGAGACGACCAGTTGCGTCTCCCCGGTCCGGCTCACCTCCACCCGGGCCGGCCCGTCGGTGCCCACAACGGAGAGACGGCCGCCGATCAGTGACACGTCGAGCCGGCGTACGTCGCCTTCGATGGCAAGGTTCCGCGGCTCGGTGATCGTCCAGGTAGGCATCCCGGTTCCCTTCTCGGGTGGTCGAAGCCTAGCGACCGATCGCGCCCGGCTCTTGACGGCGAGACTATATCGCGTTGTATCGTAACCGCAACGCGATACATCGCGATAGGCCACATGACGGCAGAACCGAGCGCCCGGCTACTCCAGCTGGCGTACCGGGTCCGCTCTCGCTGGCGGACGACACATTGCGTGGTTACCGCAAGGCTGAACGAGGCAGACGAAACGACGGAGGTGGTCTGGATGCAGAGCCGCGGCCCCCAGCGGGCCAGTGACGCGGGCAGGAATGCCCCGGGCAACACGCACCTCGACCGGCGGGGCAGCCTGCTCGCGGGTCGGGTCACCAAGTGGCTGGTACTTGTGCTCTGGCTGGCGCTCGCGGGGGTCGTCAGCCCGCTGGCCGCCAAGCTCAGCGGCGCCGGCAACAACGACGCCGGCTCCTGGCTGCCGCGCAGCGCCGAGTCGACCCAGGCGCTGCACCGCGCCCAGAACGCCTTCCCTGGCTCGGACCGGCTGGTTGCGGTCGTGGTGTACGCCCGGGACAGCGGCCTTACCGATGCCGACCGGGCGGCCGCCACCGCCGACCGGGGCGCCTTCCTCCGGTACGCGCAGGACGGCCAGATCTCCCCGCTGATCCCGAGCGCGGACGGCAAGGCGGTGATGGTCTCCTTCCCACTCGCCGGCGACGACGACAGCACCCAGAGCGGGTATATCGACAAGATCAAGGAGCTGCTCGGCGCGGACCGGCCGGCCGGGCTCCAGACGGCGCTCACCGGACCGGCGGGTGCCACGGCCGACATCGTCGACGCATTCAGCGGGCTGGACACCACGCTGATCTTCGCGACCGCTTCGGTGGTCGCGGTGATCCTGCTGATCACGTACCGCAGCCCACTGCTGTGGCTGGTACCGCTGGTCTCCGTCGGGGTGGCCAGCCAGCTCGCCAGCGCGGTGGTGTACCTGCTCATCAAGCCGCTCGGCCTGACCGTCAACGGGCAGAGCCAGGGCATCATGACCGTACTGGTCTTCGGCGCCGGTACCGACTATGCACTGCTGCTGATCGCCCGGTACCGCGAGGAACTGCGCCGCCACCCGGACCGGCACGCGGCGATGCGGGTCGCGCTGCGCCGCTGCTTCCCGGCGATCCTCGCCTCGGCATCGACCGTCGTGCTCGGCCTGCTGTGCCTGCTCGCCACGCAGATGAACAACATCCGCGGGCTCGGCCCGGTCGCGGCGATCGGCGTCGCCGCCGCGTTCGTGGCGATGACCACCCTGCTGCCGGCCCTGCTGGTCATCTGCGGGCGCTGGCTGTTCTGGCCCTTCGTGCCCCGGTACAGCGAGCAGGGCGCAAGCCACGACGTGGCCGCGCAGCACGGCATCTGGGGCCGGGTCGCCGGATTCGTGGCGCGCCGTCCCGGGCGGATCTGGCTCGGCACCGCGATCGCGCTCGGCGCGCTCGCCTTCGGCATGCTCGGCCTG
Organism: Micromonosporaceae bacterium; assembly: GCA_017354595.1. GTDB lineage: Bacteria > Actinomycetota > Actinomycetes > Mycobacteriales > Micromonosporaceae > DATEJJ01. The sequence continues at coordinate 1,000 of JAFMQQ010000434.1, read as the reverse complement.
CACATCGGCGTGACCAACGCGGACATGTACACCAAGGCGGTCGGCTCGGTCACCGGGCAGAACCTGATCAACGAACACTTCCCGCGCGGAGTCGCCGAACCCGCCCAGATCCTGGCCCGGGCCGGCACGGCGACACAGGTCGAGGCCGCGGCCCACGTCCCCGGGGTGGGCCAGGTACAGCCACCCACCACCTCCGCCGACGGGCAGTGGGTCAGCATCGACGCGGTACTTACCGACCCGCCGGACAGCCCGGCCGCCCAGCACACGATCGACCGGCTGCGTACCGCTGTGCACGCGGTACCCGGCGCCGATGCGCTCGTCGGCGGGCAGACCGCGCAGCAGCTGGATACCGCCACGGCCAACTCACACGACGCGCGAGTGGCGATCCCGCTGATCCTGGCGGTGGTGTTCGTGATCCTGGTACTGCTGCTGCGCGCGGTGGTGGCCCCGCTGCTGCTGGTCGCGAGCGTGGTGCTCTCCTTCGCCGCCGCCCTCGGCGCCGCGACGCTGGTCTTCCACGCGATCGGGCACCCGCGGGTGGATCAGGGACTGCCCCTGCTCGCCTTCCTCTTCCTGGTCGCGCTGGGCGTGGACTACACCATCTTCCTGATGACCAGAGCCAGGGAAGAGGCCGCGCACACCGGGCACCGGACGGCGATCGCGCGGGCGCTGGCGGTCACCGGTGGCGTGATCACCAGCGCCGGCTTCGTACTCGCCGCGACCTTCTCGGTGCTGGCCGTACTGCCGCTGGTCGAGATGCTGCAGATCGGCATCGTGGTCGCGCTCGGCGTACTGCTCGACACCCTGGTGGTACGCACCCTGCTCGTGCCCGCGCTGACCATTCAGGTCGGGCGGCGGATCTGGTGGCCGGGCCGGCTGGCCCGGGTACGCGACGGCGCTCAGGCCGCGTCGGCGATCGGGCCGCAGCCGGTCCGGGTCGGCGGCTGATCGGCACGGGGGGTACGGGGAAGCGGGATGGCCGGGGCGATCGGGGGTGGTG
>JAFMQQ010000433.1 GCA_017354595.1 Micromonosporaceae bacterium | reverse complement strand
GTCTGGTCGCGGGCGCTGACCGACCACAAGGTCGGTGACTGGACGAACCTCAACGCTCACCTGGACGCGCTGCAGTACTACGGCGCACAGGGCAGCGGCGACTCGACCATCTACGGCGGCATGCAGGACAACGGCAGCAACAAGGTGTTCCCGACGACGGGTACCGTGCTCGACGACAACAGCAAGCCGATCAACGTCAGCTCGGTGCAGGTCTTCGGTGGCGACGGCGGCTACACCCTGGTCGACCCGAACAACTCCAACAACGTCATCACCGAGTACACCGGGCTGACCGCGTTGAAGTCGACCGACGGCGGGGCCAACTGGCACTTCATCACGCCGGCCGACCCGGATCCGCTGTTCATCTCGCCGATCAACATGGACCGCACCAACCCGAACCACCTGGTCTCCGGTGGCGCGATCGTGTGGAACTCGGAGGCGGGCGTCGCCGGTACCACCGCCGGAACCGGTACCGCGACGGACTGGCAGAACATCTTCGATGTCCGTACCGCCCTGGGTGCGAACGCCGCCGCCGAAGTCTCGGCGCTGAACGCGGTCACCATCGGCGGTACCCAGTACGTGGCCGCCGGGTGGTGCGGTCCGTGCAACCCGAGCTTCACGACGGGTACCGGCTTCGCGGCCGGCTTCGTGATGCTCAGCAACAGTGGCGGCAGCTGGCACGTCACGGCGCAGGAGTGCACCAGTGGCCCGGCCTGCCCGAGCAGCGGCCTGCCCGACCGGTACATCACCGGGATCTCGATCGACACGGCCAACCCGAGCAAGACGTACGTGTCGATCTCCGGGTACGCGCGGCACTGGATCATCGGCCCGAACGACCCGGGTGTGGGCCACGTGTACCAGACCACCAACGGTGGCAGCAGCTGGACCGACGTGTCGGGGAACCTGCCCGACCTGCCGGCGAACACGATCGTGCAGCACAACGGCAACCTGATCGTCGGCAACGACACCGGCGTGTTCGTGTCGTCCAACAACGGCAGCACGTGGAGTCGCGTCGGTACCAACCTGCCGAACGTGGTCGTCGGCCAGCTGAGTGTCGACCCGAACGGGACGCTGGTCGCCGCTACCCACGGGCGCGGCATCTGGACGATCCCCGCTCCCTGACCGCTGAACACGCTCGACCAGAGCCGGCCGCCGAACCGATGGCTTCGGCGGCCGGTTCGTCGTACCCACCACGGCCGTCGTACCCACCACGGCCGTCGTACCCACCACGGCCGTCGTACCCACCACGGCCGTCGTACCCACCACGGACTGGACAGCCGACGGTAGCCTGGCCCGGTCGGGAGACGGGAGGCGCCCAGGGATGAGCGAGGACCTCGCGGCGGTGGATGTCGGCCGGGTGGAGATCCTGCGACCACTGACCAGGGAACTGGTCGCCACGGTGCTGGATTCCAACGGCTACCACCACGCCGTGGATGAGGACGGGGACATCTACGGATGGTGGGAGCAGAACCTCATCTACTTCCTGCTCGACCAGGCGCGGGAGACGGTGCAGGTACGCACCCGGGCGCACCGGGTGTTCCCGGTCCAGGACGTGCCGCGGCTGTACGCGTTCTGCAACCACTGGAACCAGGAACGCTTCTGGCCCAAGGCGTACCTGCTGGTCCTGGAGGACCAGCCGGTCACGGTGTGGGGCGAGGTGATCGCCAGGCTGGCCGCCGGGGTCACCACCGAACAGCTCGACCGGATCGTCCAATGTGGAATCGCGACCGGCTGCGACCTCGCCGCCGCCGTTGCGGAGCTGGGGTGAGCCGGGCGTGAGCGATCCCATCGAGCACCGGTTCCAGGTCGACCTGCGCGGCCTGGTCGACCTGCTCAGCCACCACCTCTACACCAGCCCGCGCGTCTATGCCCGGGAGCTGCTGCAGAACGCGGTCGACGCGATCACTGCCCGGCGCCAGATCGACCCGGCCGCGCCGGCCGGGTCGGTCGAGATCGAGCCGATGCCGGACGGGTCGCTGCGGGTGCACGACAACGGGATCGGCCTGTCCGAGCCCGAGGTGCACACGTTCCTCGCCAGCGTCGGGCGTACCTCCAAACGCGACGAGCTGGGCCTGGCCCGGCAGGACTTCCTGGGCCAGTTCGGGATCGGCCTGCTCGCCTGCTTCATGGTGGCGGAGTCGATCGACGTGACCACCCGTTCGGCGCGCGGTGGCGACCCGGTGCGGTGGACCGGGTACGGCGACGGGCGGTACACCATCGAGCCGGCGGTACGGGATGAGCCGGGTACCACGATCGCGCTGCGGCCCCGCCCCGGCTGCGAGCAGTGGCTCGCCGAAGTGGAGCAGCTGACCCGCTCGTACGGGCACCTGCTGCCGGTCGCGGTGACCCTGCGCCCGGCCGGGACGGGGCCGGCCGGGACGCTGCTGACCGGGACGCTGCTGACCGAGCCGGCGGCACCCTGGGAGGCGACCGGCGCGCGGCGGCGCGACTCGCTGCTGGAGTACGGCACCCAGCTGCTGGGCAGCCGGCCACTGGACGTGCTCGACCTGGCCGTACCGGAGGCGGATCTGCGCGGGGTCGGGTTCGTGCTCGCGGTCCCGAGCGCGACCGACGGCGGCGGGCACCGGGTGTACCTCAAGCGGATGCTGCTCTCCGAGGACGCGGGCAAGCTGCTGCCGGAGTGGGCCTTCTTCGTCCGGTGTGTGGTGGACACCGGCATGCTGCGGCCGACCGCGAGCCGGGAGGCGTTGCACGAAGACGACCTGCTGGCCAGCACCCGGCAGGCGCTCGGCGACCAGGTACGCACCTGGCTGCTGGACCTCTCGGCGACCAACCCCGACCGGCTCGCGGCCTTCCTGCGCGTACACCACCTGGGGGTCAAGGCGCTGGCGGTGCGCGATGACGAGATGCTCCGGCTGGTCGAGGCCTGGCTGCCGATGGAGACCAGCCGCGGGCAGATGCCGCTGCGGGCGTTCCGGCAGGGGACCTCGACGGTCCGCTATGTGTCCACTGTGGAGGAGTTCCGGTCGCTGGCCGCGATCGCGGCGGCCGCGGGTACCCCGATCGTCAACGCGGGCTACGCCTACGACACCGAGATCCTGGAACGGTTGCCGCGCATCGATCCGCGGGTGACGGTGCGCTGTCTGGACCCGGGTGAGCTGGCGGCCCGGTTCGAGCACGTACCGCCGGGCCTGGAGGCGACCCTCGCCGGCTTCCTCGACGCCGCCGGCGCGACCCTGGCCGGGCTGGGCTGCGTACCGCTGGTCCGGCAGTTCGACCCGGTCACGGTACCGGCGCTGTACCTGGTCAGCCAGGATGCGCGCAGCCAGGACCAGCTCCGCCGCGAGGTGGACGGCTCGGATCCACTGTGGACGGACGTGCTATCGGCGTTCCAGGACGTGGAGGTCGACCACCGGCCCCAGCTGGTGCTGAACTGGCGGCATCCGCTGGTCCGCCGGATCGCCGGCTACCCGCCCGGGCCGCTGCTGCGGCACGCCGTCGAGGCGCTCTACGGGCAGGCCCTGCTCGCCGGCCACCACCCGCTGCGCGCGGCCGACGAGGCCGCCCTGAACCGCTCCTTCCTCGGCCTGCTGGACCAGGCCTTCGCGGAGGACAGACCATGACCGGTCCGGTACCGACACCGCCGGCGGAGCTGATCGAGGCGGTCGAGAAAGCGCTCGAACTGCCGGCCGGCGACGGGAAGATCGCCGAGCTGGAGCGGTTGCTCGCCCGCGCCGACGCGGCCGGCGAGACCCGGTTGTCGTACGACCTGCGGATCGCGCTGATCCAGATCTACCGCAACCACCACGACCAGTGGCGCCTGGT
>JAFMQQ010000432.1 GCA_017354595.1 Micromonosporaceae bacterium | reverse complement strand
GCGCCACTGATCACGGTGTTGTTCCACACCTCCAGTACCTCGCCTGCGCAGGCGCACCTGATCACCGCGCTCAGCGCGCTGTTGCTGCCGGAGATCTTCTTCTACGGCCTGGCCGCACTGATCGCCGCCATCCTGAACACGCGCGGCCACTTCGCGGCTCCAATGTGGACACCGATCCTGAACAACATCGTGGTGATCCTCACCGGTGGCCTGTTCATACTGCTGCCCGGTGAGCGGCACCTCACCCCGGAGACGATCACCGCGACCCAGGTGCTCGTACTCGGCATCGGTACCACGCTCGGCATCGTCGTACAGGCCTCCGGCCTGTTCCCGGCGCTGCGCCGGGTCGGCTTCCGCTGGCGGTGGCGATGGGACTGGCGCGAGTTGCACCTGCGCGAGCTGGCCCGCATCGCCAGCTGGATGCTGCTGTTCGTCATCGTCAACCAGGCCGCGCTGATCGTCATCCTGCGGATCGCCCAGGGCGCCGCCGGGCACGGCGGCCCGGGTCCGGCGATCTACAACAACGCATTCCTGATCTTCATGATGGCGCACGGCATCATCGCCGTGTCGATCATGACGGCACTGATGCCACGGATGTCGGCGGCGGCCAGCGAACGCCGGCACCGCGACCTCATCCGGTACCTGTCCCTCGGTACCCGGCTCGCATCGGTCATCCTGATCCCGACCACGGTGGCGTACCTGGTGCTCGGCCGGAACCTCAGCGTGCTGCTGTTCAACTACGGCAACTACAACCTCACCCAGGCGCTGCAGACCGGCTGGGTGGTGGCGATCGCCGGACTCGGGCTGGTCCCGTTCGCCATCAGCCAGTTGCAGCTCTTCTCCTTCTACGCGATGCCGGACACCAAGACCCCGGCCCTGCTCAACATCCCGGCGGCGCTGCTGCGCATCGTCTTCGGCGTGATCATCTACGTCGCCCTGCCGGTGGGTTGGATCGCGGCCGGCCTGATGCTGGGCAACGCGCTCTCGTACGTCTTCGCGGCCGGGGTCGGTAATGTGCTGCTACGCCGGCGGATCGGCCGGCTCGGGTTCGACTCGGTGATGGCGACCCTGGGTCGGCTGGGCCTCGCCGCGGTGATCGGTGCGGGACCGGCGTTGCTGATCTCGCTGATCGTCCAGCGCCTGCTGGGCACCGGCCACGTGGGCAGCCTGGTCGGTCTGGTGTTCGGCGGTGTCGCATTGCTGGCCGTATATCTGGCGGTCGCGGTCGCCCTCCGGGTACGTGAGGTCAACCAGGTCTTCGACATGCTCCGGTCCCGCCTGTCCCGCGGCTGACATGTCCGGTAACCGGCCCGCTGCGGGTAGTCCGACGGAGTGTGGCGTTACGGAGGTGTTGGCGTCGAACCGGCGAACGGCGAAGAATGTTAGCGAGGTGTCACCGTTCGGCCCGCTGGGCGCGGACGCGAGGTATTCGTGCAACGCTTACGCTGTTGGTAGCGCGGTAGCGGCACAGCGTGGCGCAGCGGCACAGACTTGGCAAGGCCGCGGGCTCGACCGGAGGGAGGATGGGTGACCCAGGTCGACGAGGGTCCCGAATCCCCGCCCACTCCGGGCATTCTGACCGTTGGCGCGCCGACCGTCGGTGAGGTACTCGCTGAGCGGTATCAACTGGAGCAGCACATCAGCGACGACGCGTACGGTCGCCAGGTGTGGCGAGGCATCGACGTAGTGCTACGCCGACCGGTCGCGGTCGTGCTGCGCTACCCGGGCGGGCAGGCGGCGGTCGAGATGCTCGACGCCGCGGTCGCCGCCAGCCGGGTGGTCCACCCGAACCTGGTCGACGTGTACGACGCCATCGACGAAGGTACCCGCGCATACGTGGTTCGCGAGTGGGTCGACGGCGGCTCGCTGCGCGACTACGTCGCAGAGACACCGCTGGACCCGGACCGCGCGACCACCGTCGCGCGCGCCATCGCCGGTGCGATCGCCGCCGTGCACGCGAGCGGCTCGGTGCACGGCAACGTGCACCCCGGCACCGTACTGATCGGGACGGATGGCCGGATCGTGCTCTCGGACGCCCGGGCCGGCGACTCGGCGACCCCGGACGCCGATGTACGGGCAATCGGCGGCATCCTGTACTGCGCGCTGACCGGGCACTGGCCGCAGCGGGAGGCCGGCCCGTCCACCCTTCCCGACGCGGTACGCGACCAGAGCGAGGCGCTCGTCGCGCCGCGCCAGGTGCGTGGTGGCATCCCTGGCCACCTCTCCGACCTGGCCACCGAACTGCTCGACCAGCAACTCGCCCCGCCGTCGGCGGATGTACTCGCCGCCGACCTCGCCCGGCTCGACTCCGACGGCGACGAGGAGTTGTTCGCCGCCGGCGGTCCGCTCGACTTCCAGCCCGCCTACCGCGGTGGCGTACCGATACCCGAACCACGCCGGCCCATCGCCGGCCGGCTGGCGATCGGCGTAGCGGCGCTGCTGGTACTCGCGGTCGGCGGGCTACTCCTGGCGTTCCAGTTCCTGCCGTCCTCAACGGACGCGGGCAACAACACGGTCCTTCCGCCCGACGCGGCGAGCCAGGCCCCGTCCGTGGCGCCGGTCGCCACCCCCAAGCAGTTCCCACTGACCGGCGCGAAGGTACGAGTCGTCGACCCGGTCGGCGACGGCGACAACAACAACAAGGCCGGCAACGTCGTTGACAACGACCAGACCACGGCGTGGACCACCTCGCACTACCACACCGCCAACTTCGGCGGACTCAAGGACGGCATCGGCCTGCTGGTCGACCTCGGTTCGGCACAGAACCTCAGTCAGGTACGCGCCTGGTTCACCCAGATCGGCGTACAGGTCCAGGTGTACGTGGGCAACACCGACCCGGGCGACAAGCAGATCCTGCAGACGTACACCAAGGTCACCGACCCGGACATCGCGAACCTCAACAAGATCTTCCCGGTGCCGGCGGGTACCAGCGCGCGGTACGTGCTGCTCTGGATCACCGGCGACCTGCCGTCCGATCCCCAGGCGAGCGCCGCGATGCCCTACCAGGCCGGCGTCACCGAGATCCAGGTATTCGTAACCGGGTGACTGCCCGCGGGTCGCGCACCCCCGCGCGGGCACCCGCCTCGGTAGGGTTCCACCCGTGGAGGGCGCACCGGTATCCGACGATGCTGCGCTGTTGCGCGCCCACGTGCACGGCAACACGGAGGCCTTCGGCGAACTGGTGCGCCGGCACCGCGACCGGTTGTGGGCGGTGGCCCTGCGTACCCTCGGCGACCGCGAGGAGGCGGCCGACGCGCTGCAGGATGCACTGATCTCGGCGTTCCGCTCGGCCGACCGGTTCCGTGGCGACGCCGCGGTCACCACCTGGCTGCATCGCATCGTCGTCAACGCGTGCCTGGACCGGATCCGCCGGCGGCAGGCGCGTCCGGCGGTACCGCTGGCCGACACCGAGCCGGGCGCGGTACCGGCGGTCGACTCGGACACGGCGTTGGACGTACGGGCCGCGCTGTCCCGGTTACCCGCCGAGCAACGGATCGCCGTGGTCCTGGTCGACGTGCAGGGGTACTCGGTGGCCGAGGCGGCGGCGGTGCTCCAGGTACCGGAGGGCACGGTGAAGAGCCGCTGTGCGCGCGGCCGGGCACGACTCGCGGCACTCTTGGGATACCTGCGGAACCCGGCGCCCGATGCGGGCGTCGGATCGGGAGACCGTCGGGAAGGGGGTGTCCAGTGAGCAGCATCGGCGTCGACCTCGACCGGCTGGCGGAGTACGCGGCAGGCCTGCTGGACGCCCGCGAGGCGACCGAGGTTGAGCGGTTGGTAGCGGC
>JAFMQQ010000431.1 GCA_017354595.1 Micromonosporaceae bacterium | reverse complement strand
TGCGCTACACGCTGCCGCTCGCGGAAATCATCTACGACTTCTTCGACCAGCTGAAGTCGCGCACCAAGGGGTACGCCAGCCTGGACTACGAGCCGAGCGGCGAGCAGCCGGCCGAGCTGGTCAAGGTGGACATCCTGCTGCATGGCGAACCGGTGGACGCGTTCTCCGCGATCGTGCACAAGGACAAGGCGTACAACTACGGGGTCGGTATCGCGACCAAGCTACGCAAGCTGATCCCGCGGCAGCAGTTCGAGGTGCCGATCCAGGCGGCGATCGGCAACCGGGTGATCGCCCGGGAGACGATCCGGGCGATGCGCAAGGACGTGCTTGCGAAGTGCTACGGCGGGGACATCACCCGCAAGCGCAAGTTGCTGGAGAAGCAGAAGGAGGGCAAGCGGCGGATGAAGATGGTGGGCCGGGTTGAGGTTCCGCAGGAGGCCTTCATCGCCGCACTCTCCACTTCGGACGAAGGTACGGTGGACGGCAAGGCCGCCCGCAAGTGACCCCGTTCCGCACCCGGTGCGGTACGGCACTGCCGGAACAGCCACCAGTTGCCGCGGTGCCCGACCGCGAACTGGCGGGTAGGTTTCGCTCCTACTGACCCGGGTATCCATCGACAAACCGGTTAGGAGGAAGACCGTGACTGTTACTGGCATCATCAGTGCGATCATCGTCGGGCTGATCGTGGGTGCCCTGGGTCGGCTGTTGCTGCCTGGCCGGCAGAACATCTCGATCCTGCTGACCATCGTGGTGGGCATCATCGCCGCCTTCATCGGTACCGCCATCGCCAGCGCGATCGGCGTGGCGAACACCCGCGGGTTCGACTGGATCGAGTTCTTCCTGCAGGTCATCGTGGCCGCGATCGGGGTCGCCCTGGTGGCTGGCCTGACCGGTCGGCGCAGAGTCAGCCGGTAGCCCGAAGCGTCGAACGGGTCCGCACCGCGAAGCGGTGCGGACCCGTTGCGTGTCAGCCCGCCCAGTTCACCGGTTCGCGTACACGTCGGCGATCACCCGGTCGGTGCCGGCGTTAGCGGCCGGGCTCGCCCCGCTCCAGTCACCGGCGGTCGCGGTCCACTGCTGGTCGCCGAAGCGTACGCTCCTGATCCCCTGGTCCGCCGCGTGCGCGACCAGCCAGTGCGCGTACCGCCAGCCGGTCTGGGTACTGCGCACCGGTACCTGTACCGAGGCCGTGTCCCGCACCGTGGTGACCCTGCCCCAGTCCAGGGTCAGGTCGTGCTGCAGCGCGACGGCCGCCGCCTCGCCGGTGCGGGTCGGCGGGTCGGTGAGGGTGCAGGCGAGCGCGCCGCCGGTCCGGCCGGAGAACGCACTCGCCAGCGTCTGCGACTGGTCCACCCAGTGGTCGTACGCCTCCGGGTAGGCGCTGTGCTGCACCCGCTGCGCCGCGTCGCCGACATCCAGTCCCTGCCAGTCCCTCATCCGCAGCAGTGCCGAGTAGAACTGGCCGGCGGCGTACCGCGGGTCCGCGATCTGCTCCGCGGTACCCCAGCCCTGGCTGGGCCGCTGCTGGAACAGGCCGACCGAATCCCGGTCGCCGCCGCCCAGGTTGCGCAGCTTCGACTCCTGCGCCGCGGCGGCGAGTGCGATCACCACCGCCCGGTCCGGTACGCCCCGCCGCATCCCGACCGCGGCGATGGTGGCCGCATTCGCCATCTGCTCGGGATCCAGCGTCACCTCGCCGTTCGCCTTGGCGGTGCAACTGGAGGAGAGCAGCGGGATGCCGCCGCCGATGTGCCGCATGACCAGCAGGACTCCCACCACGGCGATCACGGCCAGCACCGAGAAGACCGCGAGTACCGTCCGGATCCGCACGCTCCACCCTCCACAGTGGTCAGGTCATTCAGGGTACGCCCGCCGTGCCACCCAGGACGGGGCGCGCTTCTCCCGGAACGCGAGCATCCCTTCGGCTGCTTCGGCCGAACCGAAGTACGTGATGGAGAGTTCACTCAAAGCCGCGAGCTCGGCGCTCAGCTCCTTCTCGGGTACCCGCCGCAGCAGCCGTTTCACCCCGGCCAAGGCATCGGGTCCGCCACGTAGCACCGCGTCCAGGTACCGGCGCACCGTCGGGTCCAGCTCACCGGCGTCGACCGCTGCGGTGACCAGGCCGACCTGCGCCGCCCGGTCACCGGTGAAGGTGTCGCCGGTGAGGTACAGCTCGGCGGCGGCGCGCGGATCGAGCCGGCGCAGTACGACCGCGGAGATGACCGCTGGGATGACCCCGATGCGTACCTCCGAGAAGGCGAACGTGGCGGTACGGTCGCACACCGCGATGTCGGCCGCGGCGATCAGGCCGAGGCCGCCGGCGCGCGCCGGGCCGGCGATCCGCGCTACGACCGGCTTCGGGTGTTCCCAGATCGCGGCGAGCAGTTCGCCGAGCCGGGCTATCGGGAGCGTTCCCGCGTCGCGGGCACGCGCCGTCTCGGCCAGGTCCGCACCGGAGCAGAACGCCGGGCCGGTGTGGTCCAGCAGCACCACCCGGACCGCCGGGTCGGCCGCGGCGCGGGCGAACGCGTCGAGCAGTTGCCCGATCAGTGAGGTGGAGAGCGCGTTGCGGTTGGCCGGGCTGTCCAGCGTGACCGTGGCCACCCCGTCCCCGGTCGCGGTCCGTACCGGCGGCTGCAGGCCCATGCCCGGCACACTAGAGAACGTGCCCGGACCCCTGCCAGCCGGCGAACCCGTCCCGTCCACCGGCGAGCTGCCGGAGGCGGCGGTGGCGCGCGCCGGCCGGCGCGGCTTCGGGGTGTACGTACACGTGCCGTTCTGCGCGAGCCGGTGCGGGTACTGCGACTTCAACACGTACGCGCCGGCCGACGGGGTGCGCCCGGACGGGTACCTGGATGCGCTGCTCGGCGAGCTGGCTCTGGCGGCCAGGGTGCTGCCCCGGCCCGGGCCGGCCGGCAGCGTCTTCGTCGGCGGCGGTACCCCCACCCTGCTCGACCCGGACGACCTGGCGCGGATCCTGGACCGTATCGACGCCGCCTGGGGCCTTTCGCCCGGCGCCGAGGTGACCACCGAGGCGAACCCGGAGAGTGTCACCCCGCGGTCGCTGCGCCTGCTGCGCACCGCCGGGTACACCCGGATCTCGTTGGGCATGCAGTCGACGGCGCCGCACGTGCTCCGGGTGCTGGACCGCCGGCACACGCCCGGGCGCGCGGCGCAGGCCGCGGTCGAGGCGCGGCAGGCAGGGTTCGAACACGTCAACCTGGACCTGATCTACGGCACGCCGGGCGAGACGGAGGACGACTTCGCCGCGTCGCTGTCGGCCGCCACCGGCGCCGGGGTGGACCACGTGAGCGCGTACGCGCTGATCGTCGAGGAGGGTACCCGGCTGGCGGCCCGGATCGGCCGGGGTGAGCTGGCGCCGCCGGACGACGATGTGGCCGCCGACCGGTACCTGCTGGCCGAGCGGATGCTCGGTGCGGCCGGGCTGTCCTGGTATGAGGTCTCCAACTGGGCCCGTACGCCCGCCGCCCGGTGCAGGCACAACCTGCTCTACTGGACCGGCGGCGACTGGTGGGGCCTGGGGCCGGGCGCGCACAGCCACGTCGGCGGGGTGCGCTGGTGGAACCTGAAGCACCCCTCGGCGTACGCGGCCCGCGCCGCCGCCGGGCAATCGCCCGGCCAGGGCCGCGAGTTGCTCACTCCCGGCGAGCAGCACCTGGAGACGGTGATGCTGCGGCTGCGGCTGGCCGACGGGCTACCGCTGGCGGCACTGGACGCGGCCGGCCTGGCCGGCGCCGGCCGGGCATTGGCCCGCGGGCTGCTCGAC
>JAFMQQ010000430.1 GCA_017354595.1 Micromonosporaceae bacterium | reverse complement strand
CGCCCGGAGCGTGCGGCGGCGCCCAACCTCGTCCGGTCCAAGGTCAGCACGGGAGGGTGGGTGTCAGAGTGCGTCGATCCCACGTTCGCCGGTGCGTACCCGGATGACTTCCTCGACCGGGGTCACCCATACCTTGCCGTCACCGATCTTGCCGGTGCGGGCCGCGGTGACGATACCGTCCACCACCTTGTCCACATCGATCTCGTCGGTGACGACCTCGACCCGGATCTTCGGCAGGAACTCGACCGTGTACTCCGCGCCGCGGTAGACCTCGGTGTGCCCCTTCTGCCTGCCGTACCCCTGCACCTCGCTGACGGTCAGCCCGGCGACGCCCAGAGCGTGCAGCGCCTCCTTGACCGCGTCCAGCTGGTACGGCTTGATGACCGCGGTGACCAGCTTCATGCTCAGTCCCTCCATCCCTGGACGCTAACCGGCGACCTTCTCGACATCCGGCTCCGGCACCGACTCCGCGCTGGGCGCCGCTACGCCAGCCAGCGAGACTGTACCGGTTCCGCCACTCGCCGTCGGCGACAAGTCGTAGCCGCTCTCCGCGTGCTCCGCCAGGTCGATGCCGTCGACCTCGACCTCGGGCTTGACCCGGAATCCGATCGTCTTCTTGATGATCAAACCGAGGACCACCGCGACCGTGAACGAGAACACGCTCACGATGCCGCTACACAGTGCCTGGCGTCCCAACTGGGTCAGCCCGCCGCCGTAGAACAGGCCGTCCTTGGCGCCGTTGACCGCCGCGATGTTCGGGTTCGCCGCCACGCTGGCGAACAGGCCGATCCACAGCGAGCCGATCCACCCGCCGACGAAGTGCACCCCGACCACGTCGAGCGAGTCGTCGAAGCCGAACCTGAACTTCACCGCGGTCGCCAGTGCGCAGACCGCGCCGGCGACCAGGCCGAGCAGGACCGCCGCGTACGGAGGGATGAAGCCACAGGCGGGAGTGATCGCGACCAGGCCGGCCACCGCACCCGAGGAGGCGCCCACCATGGTCGGCTTGCCGTCCCGCAGCCACTCGACGATGCACCAGCCACACAGCGCGGCCGCCGTGGCCACCTGGGTGTTGACGAACGCCATCGCGGTGACCGAGTCGGTGGTGACCTCGGATCCGGCGTTGAACCCGAACCAGCCGAACCAGAGCAGTGCGGCGCCCAGCGCCACCATCGGTACGTTGTGCGGCTTGAAGTTCTGTTTCGGCCAGCCGATCCGCCTGCCCAGTACCAGGGCCAGGCCCAGTGCCGCCGAACCGGCGTTGATGTGGACCGCGGTACCACCGGCGAAGTCCAGTGCGTGCAACGGGTTGCCGCCGATGAAGCCGCCACCCCAGATCCAGTGGGCGACCGGCACGTACACGATGGTGAACCAGCCGAACGCGAACAGCAGCCAGCCGCCGAACTTGGCGCGGTCGGAGATCGCGCCGCTGATCAGGGCGACCGTGATGATCGCGAACATCATCTGGAACACGAGCACCACGTAGGTCGGTATGCCCGTCCCGTTCGGCGCCGCGGCGGTCACCCCCCATATCTCGGAGGCGAACGTCTTGGTGCCGAGGTACTTGGTGAAATTGCCGAGGATGTAGTTGATGTTGGTGCTGTCATTGGTACCGAACGAAAACGTGAAGCCATAGAGCAGCCACAACACGGAGACGAGCCCGATACACGAGAAGCTCATCATCATCATGTTGAGAACACTCTTGGAGCGGTTCAGGCCCCCGTAGAACAAGGCCAAGCCGGGCGTCATGATCAGCACCAGTGCCGACGACGCCAACAACCAGGCGGTGTTCCCGGTGTCCAATGTGGGTTCAGCGAAGACCACGCTGCCCTCCTAGTCTGGGACTCCCTTCTGCGCCGGCGGCGGCAGCGTCGCCCAACGCCGGTTGGGCGGTACCTTCTCGGCCGGCTGTTTCGCGCACGGTGCTCAGGCGGTTTCGGCCGCGTGACTTGATGTTTCGTACGTGTGAAGAAGCTCGACCACTGACGAGTGATCACTCGATCGGCCGGACCGGCAACGCCGAACGGTCAGCGAAGTGCGTACTCCAGGATGTGCCGCTCGTAGTCGATCAGCCGGAGATCCCGGACCGGACGGCGGAGGTGTCCTTTGTGGACGATCCGGACGAAGGCCGGATCTCCCGCGCCGGCCATCCGGCGGATGCCTTCGATGTGGTCCACGATCCGCTTCCGGATCGTGCGGACCAGCCGGTGCCGGTCGCGCGGCACCAGACCGTACTCGTCGGCGAACATCCGCAGCCGCCGCGGCCGGTTCGGCCGCTTCCAGCCCAGCGTGTACGAGTCCCGGTCGGAGAAGAGCGGCACCCAGGTCCAGGCCGCGTACGCCACGTCGTAGATCCGCGCCCCGGGCGAGGCGAGATCGAAGTCGATCAACGCAAGCGAGTTGTCCGGACGCCAGATCACGTTGTGCGGGGCGGCGTCGTGGTGGCAGATCACCTCGGTGTCCGGCGGGGGCGGGCCGAACGAGCGCCAGACCGCGTTCGGGGCCGGGCGGAACCCGTACTGCGCGTCGTGGAACATCCGCAGCATCTTGGCGACGGCGGAGAGTGCCTCGTCGGTCACCCAGTCCGGGCCCAGCGGGTACGAGCCGCACTCGCCCTCCAGGTAGGAGAGCACCTCGCGACCACGTTCGTCGATACCGAGCGCGTGCGGGGCACCGGTGAAGCCGACGTACTCCAGGTGGCGCAGCAGGGCGTGTACGGCCGGCGTCCACGGCCCGGCGTTACGCCGTACCGTGTCGCCGACCCGTACGACCGTGCTGGTGTTCCCGCCGATTAGCGGGATCTCCTGTTGCGTCACGCGCTGCCTCTCACCCGGCACCCGCCCGTCTGACCTGGTGTCGTCAGGCTACGCGTCGGATCCAAGCAGCGCGGCCACGAATGCCTGTGGTTCAAAGGGGGCCAGGTCGTCCGGGCCCTCGCCGAGGCCGACCAGCTTGACCGGGATGCCGAGCTTGCGCTGTACCGCGATCACGATGCCGCCCTTGGCGGTGCCGTCCAGCTTGGCCAGCGCCACTCCGGTCACCTCCACCACCTCGGTAAAGACCCTTGCCTGTTCCAGCCCGTTCTGCCCGGTGGTGGCGTCGAGTACCAGCAACGTCTCGTTGACCGGCCCGTGCCGCTCCGCCACCCGCTTGACCTTGCCCAGCTCGTCCATCAGACCGACCTTGTTCTGCAACCGGCCGGCGGTGTCGATGATCACCGTGTCCACACCGCTCTCGGTACCGCGACGGACCGCGTCGAAGGCGACCGCGGCCGGGTCGGCGCCCTCCTTGCCGCGTACCACCTCGGCGCCTACCCGGCCGGCCCAGGTGGTCAGCTGGTCGGCGGCGGCCGCGCGGAAGGTGTCGGCCGCGCCGAGCAGTACGCTGTGCCCGTCCGCGATGAGTACCCGGGCGATCTTGCCGCAGGTGGTGGTCTTGCCCGACCCGTTGACCCCGACCACGAGCATCACGGCTGGGCGGCCGTCCTGGGGGCTGGCCGCCAGCGACCGGTCCAGCTTGGGTTCCAGCGCGCTGACCAGCTCCTCGGTCAGCAGCTCGCGCAGCTGGGCGCTGGTACGGGTGCCCAGCACCCGGGTCCGCTCGCGCAGCCGCTCGACGATCTCCCGGGTCGGCTCCACACCTACGTCGGCGGTGATCAGAGTGTCCTCGACCTCCTCCCAGGCATCGTCGTCGAGCCGGTCCCGGGAGAGTACGGAGAGCAGGCCACGACCGAGCGCGCCCTGCGAACGGGACAGCCGGGCGCGCAGCCGTACCAGCCGGCCGGCGGTGGGCTCGG
>JAFMQQ010000070.1 GCA_017354595.1 Micromonosporaceae bacterium | reverse complement strand
GGCTGGCGGCCGGGCCACCGGGCCGGGCCCATGGTGCGCGGAGTGGATCGTCGGCGAATACACCGTCCACAGGGGAGAGCCCGGTTGGTGTATCCGGCCGGGTCGCGCCGCCGGGTAACTCAGCGAGATACGTCACCGCCTCGCCGTCGGCGGCGAGCAGCCGTAGCAGGGTGATGTCGACACCGTGTCGCTGCCGGGCGGCATCCACCACCGGGCCCGCCTCCGGCCAGTGCGGCTCGGGTACCGGCAACGGCGGCAGAGCGCCGAGCGGCGTACCGGCGGCATCGACCAGTACCAGCGTCACCAGCCGGCCGCCGGTCATGCCTTCAACCGACCGATGATGGTCTCCACCAGCTGCTCCGGCGAGGCGTCCACGTCGACGGTGATGACGTGTTCGCCCGGCTGCGGCTCGCGCAGCGCCTCGAACTGGCTGTCCAGCAGCGCCGGTGGGAAGAAGTGGCCATGCCGGCCGGCCAGCCGCTGTTTGGCCAGCTCCGGCGTGATGTGCAGATACACCATGCGCACCGAGTCCGGACCCTCGGTCGGGTGGCCGTTGCGCAGCACATCCCGGTAGGCCGGCTTGAGCGCCGAACAGGTGACCACGCCACCAGTACCGGCGCGAAGCCGTTCGCCGATCCAGGCGGAGATCGCGGCGAGCCAGGGCGCCCGGTCCTCGTCGGTGAGCGGGTGGCCGGCGGCCATCTTCGCCACGTTCGCCGGTGGGTGGAAGTCGTCCGCTTCCGCGTACGGCACGCCGAGCCGGTGCGCCAGCAACGTGCCGACGGTCGTCTTGCCGCTACCCGAGACGCCGCTGAGGACCACTACCTGCACGGCCGGCAGCGTATCCGGATCGGCATCCTCCGCGCACCCTGCTTTGCGGCTTTACCGCAGCCCGGTGATCATCGAGCCGACCGCGGCGACCGCGACACCGATCGCGAGCCCCATGCCGGCCAGCGCCGACATCAGGTACCCGCGCCTTCGGAAGATCGCCGCCGCCATGGCGCCACCGGCCAGTAGCACCCCGAGTACCGTGCCGGTGGCCAGCCCGAGGGGTGCCAGGCTGCGCAGGGCGAGGTGGTTCGGATGGCCCTTGGCCAGCATCCAGGCGACCAGCACGGCGATGCCCGTGTACCCGAGCAGTAGCAGACCGAGACCGCGGACGGCCGGCCAACAGATCCGGCGCACCTGCTCCGAACGAACCGATCGCAGCTCCGCCACATAGCGCTCGGTCGGCCGCTGCGCCCGCCATACCGTCATGGGGCTCGGGTACCCATCGGGTACTGCCCGAACCGCGATCAACGGTACGTTTTGCGTTTCCCGCGCGGGGTAACGCGTGAACGCGCATTGACTGCTTGTGGTCGCCCGCTTTCGACCCGGGCAGAGCGGGTTCGCGCCCGCGGTCTCGCGCGCATCGTGGGCTTCACCGGCGGCCGGGTGGGGCCCACGACGAGACGGTGCGGCGGAGTCGGTCGAGACTGAGCCGGTCGGCACACGGGGGGACGATGATCGAGCGCCAGCGGGCGAACCATGGCCGGTCCGGCATTGACCGGGCCGCGGTGGTGATACCGGCACACAATGAGCAGGAGTTGCTGCCCGAGTGCCTGCAGCGGGTCAACGCCGCGGTGGCCGCGGCCGGCCTGCCCACCCGCGTGATCGTCGTGCTCGACGACTGTACCGACGACAGCCTCGCCTCGGCCCGCGTGTACGGCGTGTCCACTGTGGAGATACGGGCGCGGAGCGTGGGGGTGGCGCGGGCCACCGGCACCGAGCTGGCGCTGGCCGACCGGCCGCTCGCGGACCGCGTACCGGAGGACCAGACGCCGGGCAGTGGCCGGGCCGGCGCGCTGCGTGCCGTACCGGACGGTCCGGCCGGCAACGGTCCGGCCGGATATGGCCGGCAGGCCGAGCCGGATGGGCGGGCCGGCGCGGGTGAGCACCGGACCAACGGGTACCGGCGCCCCGGGGACCTGGCCGGGGACCTGGCCCGGCTGGATGGCCACCATCCCGGCGGGCGGCTGGCCCAGCCGGAGCCGGGGTGGTCGGCGCAGGCCGGCATCTGGTTGGCGTACACCGACGCGGACAGCCGGGTGCCCGAGGACTGGCTGGTTCGCCAGCTGCGGCACGCCCGGGCCGGCGCCGAGGTGCTGGTCGGTACGGTCACCGTCGAGGACTGGTCGGACTGGCCGGACGGGCTGGCCAAGGCGTACGAGGAGGGGTACCGGCGCGGCCAGGGCCGGCATGTGCACGGGGCCAACCTGGGCATGACCGGCAGCGCGTACCGGTCCGCCGGCGGCTTCCCCGACCTGCCGGTGGGGGAGGACGGCGCGCTGGTCGCCGCCGCCCACCGGGCCGGCCTGCGGGTCGTCTACGCCACCGACCTGCCCGTGGTGACCAGCGCCCGGCGGCAGGGCCGGGCACCCGGTGGTTTCAGTGCGTTCCTGGCCGGTCTCGCGGCTCGGCTGTGATCCGGTGCTCATCCGGCCGGGCGGCGCCGGCGTCATCCGGGGCGAGGCCCGGCGCGGCGAGGCCGCGGCGGTACAGCCGGCGCTTGTTCAGCGGCGGCAACGCGTACCACAGCAAGACCGCGAGCACCGCCACCCACGCCCCGGCCGCGATCGCGACGAGCCGGCCGAAGACCACATCGACCGCGACGAAGACGGTACCCACGATCGCCAACGCGAGGCAGGCCAGGCCCAGCTCGGCCAGCACGGTGCTGACCCGTACCAGTTCGGCCTTGCGCCCCTGCCGGAAGATCCGGCGGTGGTAGGCGGCCGGCGTGATCAGCAGCGCGGCCGCCGAGGCGGTCGCCAGCAGGGTCACCACGTACACCGCCTTCTCCACCGTGTCGCCCGCTGCAAAGCGGTTGGTGAATGGGACGGTGAGCAGGAACGCGAGCAGGATCTGCGGGCCGGTCTGCACCACCCGCAGCTCCTGCAGCAGCTCGACGAAGTTGCGGTCCCAGCGCTCCAGCTCGGACTCGTCCCGCCCGCCGGCCTGCCCGGGCAGGGCACGCCCCAGCCCGGACGCGCCCGCCGCGCCGTCCGGCGGTCGCTGCACCATCGCCCTGGTATATCAGGTCAACCGCAGGCATGCCGGGTGACCTGACCCGGGCCAGCATCCGGACGGCGGTCATCGCGATCTCGGTGAACATTGCGATCGCGTTGGCCAAGGCGGTCGCCGCCGGGATCACCGGATCCGCGGCGCTGTGGGCGGAGACCGCACACTCCTTCGCCGATACCGGCAACGAACTGCTGCTGCTGATCGGGTTGCGCCGGTCGAGGATGCCCAGGGACGCGAGGCACCCGTTCGGGTACGGGCAGGAGCGCTGGTTCTGGGCCTTCGTCGCCGCGATCGGCATCTTCATCGGCGGCGGGCTGCTGTCCATCGACCAAGGCGTGGATACGATACGCAGCCCGCGGCCGGTCGGCTCCTACGGGCTGGGGGTGGCGGTACTCCTGGTGTCCATGCTGCTGGATGGCTTCTCCTGGCGTACCGCGCGGCGGGAGCTGCACGATGAGGCACGGGTACGCGGACGGTCCTTTGTGGACTACCTGCGGGTCGTCTCCGACCCGACCGCGCCGACGGTGTTCCTGGAGGACTCCGCGTCGCTGGTCGGGCTGAGCCTGGCGTTGGCCGGGTTGACGCTGCAGCGGATGACCGGCTCGGTGCTGTGGGACGCGGGCGCCAGCATCGCCATCGGTGTGCTGCTGGTCGTCGTCGCCTTCCTGCTCGCCGGGCGGTCGAAGGGTCTGCTCATCGACGAGTCGGCGCCGCCGGAGATGGTCGAGCGGCTGACCCTGCGGATCGCCGCCGCGCCCTGGGTGGCCGGGGTGGAGTCGCTCGCGGCGATTCTCATCGCACCGCGCCGGCTGCTGGTCACCGCGCGGGTGGTACCGACCGAGCGGGCCGCCCGCGGCGGCGCCGGCGAACTGCTCGCGTTGGTCGACCGGCTCCGCGAGGACCTGCTCGCGGTCGAGGTGGTCGCCGAGGTGGAGATCGGGCTGGCGGCGCCGGCGTCACCGCAAGCACCCGGCTGATCTGGCGGCACGTCTGATCTGGCGGTACGGCCGCCGACAGTCGCGCTGGGTCAAACGCGTGCCATCCGGGACTTCACCAAGCAGGTCCGGTGCGTCTAGGCTCGCATCGCCGGATGTGAGTGCACCGGCATCCGACCTGGGGAGTGGCCACAGTGGAGTCGGTCGTCGAGCTGGCTCGCCAACCGCTGTGGGTCGCCGGCGCGATGACCGTCGGCGGGGCGATCGTACTGCTGATGGCGTTGATGATCGCGATGCGGGTGTGGGGTGGGCCGTCGGTACGGGCACCGCGCGGCGAGCGGGTCGCGCCCGCCGAGCCGGGCGCGCACCGCCCGGGTGTCCGCGGCGGAGACATCGCGGCGCTGTACCGCGAGGCGCAGCGACTGACCGCCTATGCCGTGGCCGCCAGGGAACGGGCCAACGTTGCGCGTGAGGCGGCGGCCGCCGCCCGGCAGCGACAGGCCGCCGCGGAGACGATCCGCGAGGACGCCTGGAACGTGTACAGCACCTCGGAGTCGCCGGTGGTCGTGGCGGCCGGGGCGGACGGGCCGGCGACTCCGCCCAAGGAACTGACCCATGCAGCGTTCGTCGCCTTCCGCGAGGGTGCCATCACAGTCGAGCAGCTGCAACAGGTGTGGAGTGGCACCGAGCCGGCCGACCCGTCAACCCGCGAGCAGCGGCGGGCCGCCACCGAGCACGCAGTCAAGCAACGCGAGGCGCGGCGCGAGTTCGAGCGGGCGGTGGCTGAGGAACGGACGGCGACCGAGCAGGTGCGGGTCGCCGAGGTGGCGGCGGAGGCGCTGACCACCGAGGCGGACGAGGCGGAACAGGATGCCCTGGCCGCGCGGGACCTGGCCCAGCGGTACCGGCCTCTGGCCGGCGGGGTGGGTGGAGCCGGCACCGGCAACCAGGGTCGGGCCGGTCGCGGCCGGCCGGGGCGCGGCGCTACTTGACGGTGAGCCGGTCCAGGTTCGGGCCGGCCTTCAGGGCGTTGATGAACAGGATCGTGTTCGCGCCCGCATTCAACGTCGCCTTCACCGTGATGAAGCCGACATGCTGCCAGTCCTGGGTCGGCGGGAAGGTGAGCAGGGGCAGGCTCTTCCCGTTGACCTTCATCAGCAGCTTGCGCCGGGCGCCGGTACCGGTCGCCGAAACGAAGTAGATGGTCACCGTGTGCTGGCCGCCGTCGGCGACGGTGACACCGTTGAACTGCACATCACCGCCGGGCGAGCCGCTGCCCACTCCGCTGATGGTGAAGCCGCCGGAGGCGGCGCTCAGCGAGCAGAAGGTGATTTTAGGGCCGAGCTTGTTGTTGGTGCGGTCCTCGGCCTCGTAGGTGGTGACCGTACCGGCGGCGGGTGTGCTGGTCGGCCGGGCGGCGATCGACGGTGGCTGGGCCACCACGCACGGCTGTCCCGCGGTCACCGCGTCGACGGTCGGGCTGGGTGGCCGGGCCGCGCTCGCGGCGTTGCCGCCCGGGCCGGTGGCAGCGCGCGAGCTGGGTGTGTAGGGCGGGAGCGCGGAGAAGATCACGATGACCAGGACCAGGGCCAGGGGTACCGCGATGATCAGCGCGTAGCTGCTCCAGCCGTTCTCCTTGCGCCGAATGCCCCGGTACCCCCGCCTGGAGCGGACCGGGGTCTCCGGGCCTGGAGGCGCGGGTAGCCCGTCGTCGCTCAACGGGACCGAACCCGAGGCCGCCGCGGCCCGGGCTGCCCTCGGCAGCCAGACCGTGTCCTCGGGGGTCTCCCGGCGTGGGTACGTCATCGGGTCACCACTGCTTGTCACCGCCGGACTTTTGGCCGGAACATACGGATCCGGTTCAAGGTACCACTAATGGGCAGGCGCGCCGGCAGCGAGTTTTCCGGCCGTGAAAGTCCCGCGATGTGCACCGGGAGTGACGGCGGTCAGGCCCGGCTGCGGCCCAGTTCGAAGCCGATGAAGTCGCCACCGAGGTACCGCTGCTCCAGCGCAGTCTCCTCCGGCAGCCCTTGCCCGGCCAGGCTCGGCGCGTACTTCTCCGCGTCGTCCTGCGGCTGGTAGCCCAGCGCGCGGGCCGGCGCCAGATCCCACCAGCCGCGGGTGTTCGCCGAGATCCCGTACAACACCGCGTAGTCCAGGTCGGCCGCGGTCAGGCAGGCGTGCACCAGGCGTACCGTGTCGCCGGGGCTGAGCCAGGTGGCCAGGTGCCGCACCGTGGTCGGCCGGTCCAGGAAGGCGCCGAGTCGCAGGCAGGCCACCCGCATCCGGTACCGGTCGGCGTACAGGCTGCCCAGTGCCTCGCCGAAGACTTTGGTCAGGCCGTAGAGCGTGTCCGGCCGCGGGCGTACCGCGGTGCCGACCAGTGGCGCGCGGGGCGTGTAGCCGACCGCGTGGTTGCTGCTGGCGTACACGATCCGCGGTACCCCGGCCAGCCGGGCCGCCTCGAAGACCTGGTACGTCCCGTCG
Organism: Micromonosporaceae bacterium; assembly: GCA_017354595.1. Taxonomy (GTDB): domain Bacteria; phylum Actinomycetota; class Actinomycetes; order Mycobacteriales; family Micromonosporaceae; genus DATEJJ01. Next base: position 3,195 of record JAFMQQ010000070.1, on the reverse strand, counting down.
ATGTTCGCGGCGAGCAGGTCGGCGAAGGGCGCCTCGGTGGCCAACCCGGCCAGGTGCACCACCGCCTCGGTACCCTGCATCGCGGCGTCCAGTGCGGCGCCGTCCCGGACATCACCGGTGACCCACTCGACCCCGTCGGCCGCTGCACCGGCGGTTGGTGAGCCGGCGGTGGGTGAGCCGGCAGTTGGTGAGCCGGCGCGCAGGTCGAAGCCGCGCACCCGCCAGCCCAATGCGGGCAGTCCGGCGAGCAGGCAGGAGCCGATGCGACCGGCCGCGCCGGTGACCAGAATGAGGCCCATCGCCCGACAGCGTAATCGCCCGAGGGCCTGGCCCCGCCAGCCATTGCATAGGCTGGGTCCATGGCGCTGCCCGACCGGTTGGACGGATTGTTGTTCTTCCCCGTCACCCCGTTCGGCGCCGCCGGCGGCGTGGCCCTCGATGCTTACCGCCAGCACCTCAAGTCGCGGCTGGCGTACCGGCCGGGCGCCGTCTTCGCCTGCTGCGGTACCGGCGAGTTCGGCTCGCTCGATCTGGCGGAGTACGCCGAATGCGTGCGCGTCGCCGTGCAGGAGGCGGCGGCCGCGGCACCCGCCCCGGTGCCCGTGGTCGCCGGGGTCGGCTACGGCGGGGCGCTCGCGGCCCGGTTCGCCACCATGGCGGCGCATGCCGGTGCCGACGCGTTGCTGGCGATGCCGCCGTACCTCGCCGATGGCGGTCCGGCCGGCCTGGTCGAGCACTACCGCCGGCTTGCCGACTCGTGCGAGCTGGACCTGATCCTGTACCAGCGGGACAGCGCGGTCTTCACCCCGGCCGCCGTGGCCGAACTGGCCGGGCATCCGCGGATCGTCGGCTTCAAGGACGGCCGGGGCGACCTGGATCTGGTCCGGCGCATCGTGGGTGCGGTACGGGAACGGCACGGGCCGGGCGCGTTGCGGTACTTCAACGGCATGCCGACCGCGGAGATGTCGGCACCGGCCTACCGGGCCGCCGGCGTGCCGCTCTACTCCTCGGCCGCCTTCTGCTTCGCGCCGGAGGTGGCGCTCGCCTTCTACCGGGCGTACCGGTCCGGCGACCAGTCCACAGTGGACCTGCTGCTGGACGGCTTCTACCGGCCGTTGGTCGAGCTTCGCCTGCTGGGTAGGGGGTACCCGGTGGCACTGGTGAAGGCCGGGGTACGCCTGGACGGGCTGGATGTGGGGCCGGTACGCCCACCGCTGGTGGAGCCACCGCCCGAGCACGTCGACCGGCTGCGCGAGATCGTGGCGGCCGGCCGGGCACTGGTCGCCGGCGTTTCGCGGGTGGCGTCGTGACCGCCCCGACAGTCACCTCGGTGCGGATCACGCCGGTGGCGGTACAGGATCCGCCGCTGCTCAACTCGATCGGCGTACACCAGCCCTATGCGCTGCGCGCCATCATCGAGGTGGGTACCGACGCCGGCCTGGTCGGCCTCTCCGAGACCTACGGCGACGACACCACCCTGCACCGCCTCGGCCAGGTGGTACCCTCGCTGGCCGGACTCTCCATTATGGACACCAACGGGCTGGCGGCCCGGGTGGCAACGGCGCTGGGCGACCTGCCGCCGGACACCCCCACCATCCTGGCCGGGCCGGCGAGCGCCGCCAAGGCGGTCGCGCCGGTGCTCTCCGCGTTCGAGGTGGCCCTGCTCGACCTGCAGGGCAAGGCGACCGGGCTGCGCGTCTGCGATCTGCTCGGCGGCGCGGTACGCGACGCGGTGCCGTACAGCGGCTACCTGTTCTACCGGTGGGCGCAGCACCCGGCCGACCCCGGCTACCCGCCGGACGACTGGGGCGCGGCACTGGACCCGGCCGGGATCGTGGCGCAGGCGCGGCGCCTGGTCGACCGGTACGGCTTCGGCTCGCTCAAGCTCAAGGGCGGCGTCTTCCCGCCGGAGGAGGAGATCGCGGCGATCCGCGCTCTGCGCGAGGCGTTCCCGCAGCACCCGCTGCGGCTGGACCCGAACGCCAACTGGAGCGTGCCGACCAGCATGCGGGTCGCCGACGCGCTGCGCGACGACCTGGAATACCTTGAGGATCCGACCGACGGGATCCCCGGCATGTCCGACGTCGCCATCGCCACCTCGCTGCCGCTGGCGACCAACATGTGCGTGACCAGCTTCCCGGAGTTGCCGGAGGCGATCGAGCGCAACGCGGTCCAGGTGGTCCTCGCCGACCACCACTTCTGGGGCGGCCTGCGTGCCTCGCAGCGGCTGGCCGGCGTCTGCCAGACGTTCGGCCTGGGACTGTCGATGCACTCCAACAGCCATCTGGGGATCAGCCTCGCCGCGATGACCCACCTCGCCGCGGCCACCCCCAATCTCAGTTACGCCTGCGACACCCACACACCCTGGCAGCGCGAGGACCTGATCGAGCCGGGCGTATTGTCCATAAGGGACGGTGTGCTGCCGGTACCGGACGGGCCGGGGCTCGGGGTGAGGTTGGACCGGGAAGCGATGGACCGGCTGCACCAGCAGTACCTGCGCTGCGGTATCCGGAACCGGGACGATGTGGCGGCGATGCGGGTCGCGGTACCCGACTGGACCGGGAAGACGCCACGATGGTGACGGTTGCGGGCTACCTCTATCCGTGGGATGTGGTGGGCGATCCGGCCGCGCCGCAGCGCCTCGCCAGCCTCGGCCTGGACCACGTGGTGCTCGCCGCCGTGTACCACGCCACCCGGGCGGTGACGCCATTCCACCCCCGGCACCGGATCGTGGCCGTGCCGCAGGCAGCCTACTACCCGCCCGGCGACCCGACCGACCGCTTCGGCACCGCCGTCGCCGCTCTATCCACAGTGGACCTTCCGGTACACGCCTGGGTGGTGCTCAACCACACCGACGGCGGCGACCTGGGCGAGTGCTGCGTCGTCAACGCGTACGGCGACCGGTACCCGTGGGCGCTCTGCCCGGCCCATCCGGAGGTGGTCGAGCGCGGCGCAGGGCTCGCCACCGGGGCCGCCAGCCGGCCGGGGCTGGCCGGGATCGAACTGGAGGCGTGCGGCTGGTACGGCTTCGAGCACACCGGCCCGCACGACAAGACCGCCGGTACCGGGGCCGACCCGGCCGGGCGGCGGCGGTACTCCATCTGCTTCTGCACCGCCTGCCGCGCCTCATACCGCGCCGCGGGGCTGGACCCGGACGGCCTCGCCGCCCAGGTCCGCGCCGCCATCGACGGCGGC
>JAFMQQ010000429.1 GCA_017354595.1 Micromonosporaceae bacterium | reverse complement strand
GGCCCGCACCCCGGAGCAGCTTCCGGCGCTGGCCCGCGCCGGCGTGGTCGACGCGGGTGGGCGCGGGCTGGTGGTGCTGCTCGACGCGCTGGTCGAGGTGGTCACCGGTGTCGCACCGCCGGCCACCGCCCCGGTTCCGCTCGCCGGCGTGGTGCGGCCGCTGGTGGTGGCCCGCGAAACAGGATCGGTCGAGTACGCCTACGAGGTGCAGTACCTGCTCGACGCCGACGAGCCGGCGGTGCAGCGGCTGCGCGGCGTGCTGACCCGGCTCGGCGACTCGCTGGTGATTGTCGGCGCCGGCCCCGACCAGGACGGCCGGCACACCTGGAACGTGCATGTCCACGTCAACGACGCCGGCGCGGCGATCGAGGCGGGCGTGCAGGCCGGCCGGCCGCACCGGATCGCGGTCACCCGCTTCGCCGACCAGGCCGGCTCCCCGACCGCGCCGGCTACCGAGATGCGCGGCGCGCGGGAGCGGGGCGCGGTGGTGGTCGCCGCCGGCCCCGGGCTGGCCCGGCTGCTGGGCCAGGAGGGCGCTATCGTGCTCAGCCAGACGAGTCCGTCCACTGTGGAGATACTGGACGCGGTGCGGCGTACCGGCGCCGGTGCGGTGGTGATCCTGCCCAACGACCCCAACGTGCACGCGGTCGCCTCGGCAGCCGCGCAGCAGGCACGGCAGGAGGGGATCCGGGCCGGTGTGGTACCGACCCGGGCGCCGGTACAGGCGCTGGCCGCCCTGGCGGTACGCGACCCGGTGCGCCGGTTCGAGGACGACCTGATCGCGATGGCCGAGGCGGCCGGCGCGTGCCGGTACGCCGAGGTGACCACGGCCGCCCGGGAGGCGGTCACGGTCGCCGGGGTGTGCCAGCCGGGCGACCTGCTCGCGCTGGTCGAGGGCGAGGTGAACCTGATCGGCCGGGACCTGACGACCACCTGCACCGACCTGCTCGACCGGCTGCTGGCCGGCGGCGGAGAACTGGTCACCCTGCTGGTCGGCGCGGCGGCTCCGGAGGGCCTGGTCGAACAGTTGCGCGCGCACCTCGCCAAGCACTGGCCGTTCGTGGAGGTTCAGGCGTTCGACAGCGGGCAGGCGCGCTCCCCGCTCCAGGTGGGGGTCGAGTAGTGGCCACATTGGACACTCCACTCACGAGAGTGGTGGGCGCCAAGACGGCGAAGTCCCTCGCCGACCACCTGGAGCTGGTGACGGTACGGGACCTGCTCTACCACTTCCCCAGGCGGTACGACGAACGCGGGCAGTTCACCGACATCGCCTCGCTCGCGGTGGGGGACCAGGTCACCGTGCTGGCCAAGGTGCTGCACGGCAACGTGCGACCGATGCGTAACCGCGGTGGCGAGCTACTGGAGGTGGTGGTCGGCGACGGTACCGGCGCCACGCTCACCCTCACCTTCTTCGCCAAGCGCGGGCGGACGAAGGGCTTCGAGAACCAGTTGCGGGTGGGCCGGTGGGGACTCTTCGCCGGGAAGGTGACCGAATACAAACGCGTACGCCAGCTCAACCGGCCGGATTTCCTGCTGCTGGACGACGCCGCGGCGGCGGAGGAGGGGCTGGACGAGTTCGCCGGGGCGATCATCCCGGTCTACCCCGCGGCGGAGAAGGTACCGACCTGGGTGATCGGCCGCGCGGTGCGGGTGGCACTGGACACATTGGAGGGTCCGGCCGATCCGCTGCCGGCGGCGCTACGCGCCGATCGCCGGCTGGTCGACCTGGGTACCGCGCTGCGAGCGATCCACCGGCCGGAGAGCAGGGATTCGCTGCACGCGGCGCGCCGCCGGCTGAAGTGGGACGAGGCGTTCGCGGTGCAGGTCGCGCTGGTACAGCGGAAGCTGCGCGCGGCGAGCTGGCCGGCCCGGCCGCGACCCCGGCGCGAGGGCGGCCTGCTCGACGCCTTTGACCGCGGGCTGCCGTACACGTTGACCGGCGGCCAGTTCGAGGTCGGCGAGCGGATCGCGGCCGACCTCGCCACCGCGCACCCGATGCACCGGTTGCTGCAGGGCGAAGTGGGCTCCGGCAAGACGCTCTGTGCGGTACGGGCCATGCTCCAGGTGGTGGACTCGGGCGGCCAGGCCGCGCTGCTCGCGCCGACCGAGGTGCTCGCCGCGCAGCACTACCGCAGCATCGGCGAGCTGCTCGGCCCGCTGGGCCGGGCCGGTGAGCTGGACTCCACTGTGGACGCGACCCGGGTGGCTCTGGTGACCGGTTCGCTCGGTGCCGCCGCCCGGCGCAACGCATTGTCCGAAGTGGCCGGTGGTGACGCCGGCATCGTCATCGGTACCCACGCCCTGCTGTACGAGGGAGTCGACTTCGCCGACCTGGGTCTGGTCGTCATCGACGAGCAGCACCGGTTCGGTGTGGAGCAGCGGGACGCCTTGCGGACCAAGGCGGAGCAGCCACCGCACGTGCTGGTGATGACGGCCACCCCGATCCCGCGTACGGTCGCCATGACCGTCTACGGCGACCTCGAAGTCTCCACCCTCACCGAGCTGCCCGCCGGCCGGTCGCCGATCGCCACCCACGTGGTACCAGCCGTGGAGAAGCCGGCGTACCTGGAGCGGGCCTGGCGGCGGTTGCGCGAGGAGGTGGCCGCCGGCCACCAGGCGTACGTGGTCTGCCCGCGTATCGGTGGCGACGACGCGGCCGAGGACGCTCCGGGCGAGGGGCGCGCGGTCGCGGTACTGGATGTGGCACCGCTGCTGGAGAGTGGGCCGCTGCAGGGCTTGCGGCTCGGCGTGCTGCACGGCCGGCTGCCAGCCGACGAGAAGGACGCGGTGATGCGGGCCTTCGCCGGTGGCGAGCTGGATGTGCTGGTCGCCACGACGGTGGTCGAGGTGGGTGTGGACATACCGAACGCGACCGGGATGGTGATTCTGGACGCGGACCGGTTCGGGGTCTCCCAACTGCACCAGTTGCGCGGCCGGGTGGGCCGGGGGCAGGCGCCCGGGCTGTGCCTGCTCGTCACGGAGTCCGCTGTGGACACTCCGGCCCGTGAGCGGCTGGCTGCGGTCGCCGGTACCCTCGATGGCTTCCGGCTGGCGGAGCTGGACCTGGAGCAGCGCCGCGAGGGTGATGTGCTGGGCGCGACCCAGTCCGGCCGGCGCTCGCAGCTGCGGCTGCTGTCGCTGCTGCGCGATCGCGACCTGATCGCCGAGGCGCGCACCGCGGCGATCACGCTGGTATCGGAAGATGTGGAACTCGAACACCATCCGGAGCTGCGCACGCTGGTGGAGAATCTGGTCGGCGAGGACCGCGCCGAGTACCTGGAGAAGGGCTGACCCGGCTTGCCTGACGATGTCGAGCTCGATACCGACCCGCAGCGGGTGGATGTCGACGCACTGTGGCGCTTTCTCTCCGAGGAGGCGTACTGGGGTCGGTCGCGTACCCGCACCGACGTCGAACGGCAGCTGGCGGGCGCCTGGCGAATCGTGGCCGCGTACGAACGATCGTCCGGCCGGATGATTGGCTTCGCCCGAGCGGTCTCCGATGGCGTGGCCCTGGCCTATCTCGCCGATGTGTACGTCGAGCCGAGCGGCAGAGGGCAGGGTATCGGCAAGGCACTGGTCGAGGAGATGATCGAACGCGGCCCCGGTGCCCGCTTCCGTTGGATGCTGCACACCGCCGACGCCCACGGTCTGTACCAACGCTTCGGCTTTGCCCCGCCCAACGGTACCTACCTGGAGCGCCCGGCCTCACCTCGCCGCTGAACGCCGATGCTCGGGCCATGCTTGATCGTCCGAGGTGGCCGAGCGAAGAGCCACCACAGCGGCTGGTCGTCCAATGTGGATGAAG
>JAFMQQ010000428.1 GCA_017354595.1 Micromonosporaceae bacterium | reverse complement strand
GGTCCGCCCGGGCCGCCGGCGGCGCCGGGCTGTCCGCCGGCCGCACCGGGCCGTCCTGCGGTCGGCCTTGTCATGCCAGCGCCTCCTCTTCGGTCAGCTGGGAGAGCACGATCTCGCGGTACGTCTCGTTGCCGGCCATCAGCTCGGAGTGGGTACCGCTACCCACCACCCGCCCCTCGTCCAGCACCACGATCCGGTCCGCGTCCCGGATCGTGTTCACCCGCTGCGCGACGATCACCACCGTGGCACCGGTGATCTCGGTCGCCAGCGCGGCGCGCAGCGCCGCATCGGTGGCGTAGTCCAGCGCGGAGAACGAGTCGTCGAACAGGTAGATCTCCGGCCGGTGTACCAGCGCCCGGGCGATCGCCAGCCGCTGCCGCTGCCCGCCGGAGACGTTGGTCCCGCCCTGGGCGATCGGTGACTCGAGACCGTCCGGCAGGGACTCGACGAATCCGCGCGCCTGCGCCACATCCAGCGCCTGCCACAGCTGTTCGTCGGTCGCCTCGGGCCGGCCGTACCGCAGGTTGGAGGCGACCGTACCGGAGAACAGGTACGGCCGCTGCGGTACCAGCGCGACCCGGGCCGCGAGTGCCGCCGGATCCAGTTCCCGGACATCGACCCCGTCCACCAGCACCGCGCCACTGGTCGCGTCGAACAGCCGGGGCACCAGGTTCACAAGTGTGGTCTTGCCGCTGCCGGTACCGCCGATGACCGCGGTGGTCCGGCCGGGCAGGGCGAGCAGATCGATGTCGTGCAGCACCGGCTGCTCGGCGCCCGGGTACCGGAAGCCGACCCCGCGCAGCTCCAGCCGGCCCGGTACGCCCTGCGGCGGTACCGGCGCCTGCGGCGGCCGCACGCTGGAGTCGGTACCGAGCACCTCCTGGATCCGCTCGGCACACACCTCGGCCCGGGGCAGCAGTACGAACATGAAGGTGGCCATCATGACCGACATCAGGATCTGCAGCAGGTACGCCAGGAACGCGACCAGCGCGCCGACCTGCATGCCGCCGCTGGCGATGCGGTGCCCGCCGAACCAGATCACGGCGATGCTGGACAGGTTGACCACCAGCATGACGGCCGGGAACAGGATCGCCATCAGCTGGCCGACCCGTACCGACACATCGGCGAGATCGGTGTTCGCCCGCCCGAAACGCTGCTGCTCGTGCCGGTCCCGGACAAAGGCCCGGATCACCCGTACCCCGGCGATCTGCTCCCGGACCACCCGGTTGACCTCGTCGATGCGGGTCTGCATCGACCGGAACAGCGGGCGCATCCGGGTGACCAGCACGCTGACCACGCCGACCAGTACCGGCACCGCGACCAGCAACAGCCCGGACAGCGGTATGTCCTGCCGCAGGGCCAGGATGATGCCGCCCACGCACATCACCGGCGCGGCGATCATCAGGGTCAGCGAGAGCAGCACCAGCATCTGGACCTGCTGCACGTCGTTGGTGGTCCGGGTGATCAGCGAGGGTGCACCGAACCGGCCCACCTCGCGCGCGGAGAAGCCCAGCACCCGGTCGAAGAGGGCGGCCCGCACGTCGCGGCCCAACGCCATCGCGGTGCGCGATCCGAGGTAGACCGCGCCGACCGAGCAGCACGCCTGGGCCACGGTGATGCCCAGCATCAGCCCGCCCAGCCGCAGGATGTAGCCGGTGTCACCCTTGACCACGCCGTTGTCGATCACATCGGCGTTCAGCGTGGGCAGGTAGAGGGTGGCCACGGTCTGGAGGAACTGCAGCAGGACCACCGCGGTCAGCGGCTGGCGGTACGGCCGCAGGTGGGTACGCAGCAGGCGGAGCAGCATCAGGTGTCTCCCGTCCCCGTTCGTGACAGCACGCCGTCCAGCAGCAGTGCGACGATCTCGTCGGCGTCCATCGGTTCATCCTCGGTGAGCGCCCCGTGCCGGGTGGCGAACACCGTCCAGAGGAACAGTTGCCGGGCTACCGTGGCCGGGCTGCGGCGAAGCGCCGCCCGATCGGGTTCGACCAGCGTGGCGATCGCGTCCAGCATCCGGGTACGCGCCTGGGACAACCGCTGCATCAGGTCGCCCGCGTTCTCGGTCGCGGCCAGTGTCCGGCACACGGCCACCAGTGACGCGTTGTCGGAGACCCGCTCCATCAGGATCCTGGCCGCGGCGACCAGCCGGGCGCGCAAGTCGGCCCCGGCGTCGATGGCGCGCAGCGCACGTACGACAGGATCCGGGTCGAAGGCCGCCTCGACCGCGGCCCGCAGCAGCGTCGACTTGTCCCGGAAGGCACCGAAGATGGTCCCCTCGGCGACGCCGGCCGCCTCGGCGATCTGCCGGGTGCTGATCCCCGGTCCGTACCGGCGCAGCAGTGGCAGGGTCGCCTCGATCAGCCTCGCCCGGCGCTCGTCGGGTGGCAGCGCAGCCACCCGACGCCTGGTCGACGTCCCCCGCATGCCGGCGAGCGTAATGAGCGAGTACTCACTCAGGCAACTCGGTTTGGCTCATTTCGCTGAGAGCACATCCACCACGAAGCGCAGCGCACCCGCGGGCTGGCCACCGGTCGGGTTGTCGCCGTAGGCCAGGTTGGACGGGATGTCCAGCTGCACCCGGCTGCCCACGGTCACCCCGACCAGGCCCTGGTCCCAGCCCGGGATCACCTGGCCCTGACCGAGCGGGAAGCTGAAGGTCTGCGAGTTCTTCCAGGACGAGTCGAACTCCTTGCCGTCCTTGTAAGTCACGCCGACGTAGTTGACCACGATCGTCTGTCCGGACTTGACCGCCGCACCCTTGCCCTTGATCAGCGTGGTGACCTTCAGCGAGCTCACACTCCCGGAGCCCTTGGTCACCTTCGGCTTCGTGCCCAGCGCCGGGTCGGCACCCGCCGGTACCGGCGGGAAGGACGGGGCGACGGTCGGCCCGGCGATCGGCGCGGGGGAGGCGGACACCGCTGGCGCCGCGCTGCTGCCGGCCGAGGCGGTCGAGTTCGTCTTCTTGCCACCGGTGAGCCACAGTGCCAGCCCGATGATCACGCCGGCCACGACGACCGCCACGACCGCCGAGAGGATCGCCTGGCGGCGCCGCTTCGCCCGGCGCTGCGCCGCCCGGGCCGCCGCCAGCCGGGCGTCCCTGGCCTGCCGGCGCCGGTTTCCCGGTGCCCGGTTGCCGGGCTTGGCCGGACCGGCACCGCCGGGTGTCGTGCCCGCCTTCTCCGTACCTGTCTTGTCCGCTGCCTCACGGCCCGGCGCCCGGTTGCTCACAGCATCCTGCCTTTGTTCGCGACTGCGGGGCTCGCCAGACGCTCACTGGTCGCGCTCACGGCGAGCCCACTCCTCGGGTGAAAGGTGTTCCCGGCGGCGCAGCATACCTCGCCATCCTTGGAATCGGGTTGCGCGCCCCGTGGTCCACAGTGGACGGATCGGGGTCAGCCAGCGGTACGCCCCGGCTTCGCGGTACTCGCCCGGACCACCAGCGGCGTGTCCAGCTCCACCCGGGTGGTGTTGAGCTCCTCACCGGCGATCAGCGACAGCAGCATCCGGGTCGCCATGCCGGACATCTCGGCCAGTGGCTGGCGGACGGTCGTCAGCGGAGGGATCGCCCACTTGGCCGCGTCCAGGTCGTCGAAGCCGACGATGCTCACATCATCTGGTACCCGCCGGCCGCGCTCGTACAGCGCCTCGTAGGAGCCCAACGCCATCTGGTCGGCGCAGACGAAGATCGCCGTCGGTGGGGTGGGCAGGTCGAGCAGGGCGAGGGTCTCGCGGTACCCGGTGCCGCTCATGAAGTCGCCGGTCCGCACGTACCCGTTGCGGATCTTCAGGCCGGCGGCGTTCATCG
>JAFMQQ010000427.1 GCA_017354595.1 Micromonosporaceae bacterium | reverse complement strand
GGCGCCTTCGCGCCTGGAGGGGCCCGCAGGCCCGGTCTGGCCGGCAGGCCCGGTCTGGCCGGCTGGGTTGGCCTTGCCGGCCGGGCTGGCCTGGCCGGCCGGCCGGGCTGGCAAGGCGTGCAGCCAGGCGAAGTCGGCGGCGAGCGGGTGGTTGATGGAGAGCAGACCGCCATGCTGCTCCACTGTGGACAGCCAGTCCGCGGCCGGCCGGCGGAAGTCGATCCAGCCGGTGTCACCGAAAGCGTTCGCGTGCCCGCGCGCCGTGGTCACCTCCTGGCCGGGTACCAGCACCAGGCCGGCCGCACAGGCCCCGGCCGACTCCGCGGCGAGCTCCGCGTGGTGGCTGACCGTGTTGTGGTCGGTCACCGCGAGCAGGTCCAGCCCGGAGCCGGCGGCGAGCCGGGCCAACTCGGCGACGGTCAGTACGCCATCGGAGTGCACGGTGTGCGTATGCAGATCGCCGGCGAGCCAGCGGTACCCGGGCGGGGCCGGAAGCTCGCGCCGCACTGGCCGGTCCGGCCATCCTGCCGGGTGCCCCGGCGCCGTTCCGCCCGGTGCCGGCTGCGCGTCAGGTCCAGTGTGGACGGTCAGCCGCCAGGGCAGGCCGTCCCGCGGTACCCGGTGCAGCCCGAGCAGCACCCGCCAATCGCCTGGCGGTACCGGTCCGGGCAGGTACCCCGGGGTGGCCCACGCCTCGGCGACGGTGAACGTGTCCCGGGCACCACCCGACCAGCCGCGGAATCCACCGGCCGGGTCGAGGCAGCCGAGGTCCAGCACACCCGCCCCGCGGTCGTACTCCAGGCGCACGGTCAGCCGCCGGTGCCCGCCCGGCAACGGTACCGGCACCTCGCGGTACACCTGCACCGCGCGCTGCTCGAGCGTCCACACCCCGGCCCGGACGACCTCAGTCATCCGTTCTTCCTATCCGGCAATGCTCACCGGGTGGCCGGTCACTGGCTAATCGTGATCCGGTCGATAGCCGGCGCGTGGCCGTTCGGGTTGCCGAAGGTGATCCGGTTGCTGCCGGCCTGCAGGGTGATCCTGACCGTCCTGGTCGCACAGCAGGTGCTCCCCGCCGATACCTGCAGCGCGATCGGTGTCGCGCCGGAGACCGCGATGACCACGGTCCGGGTCTGCTCGCCGTCCGGGTGCACGTACGTGAAGCTCAGGTTGTACCCGCCGGTCGTGGGGACGTTGACCGGCACGGTCAGGGTGCCCGGGGTACCCCGGTTGAAGTTCCCGAGGCCGAGCACCAGCGAGCCGCCGGACGCGCCCTGGAACGAGCCGATCTGGGCCGAGCCGCCGAGACTGTTGCTCCTGCTCTCGGCCTCCACCTGGATCGTCTGGAACGCCGGCGGTGGATTGTTGTTGGCTGGCCGTGTAGTGGCCGGCGTGGCGGTGCGCGCCGGCGATGGTGCAGCTGCCGACGGGCGCGCGGAACGTGCGCCGGCGACCGGGGAGGCCGCGCTCGCGGAGACGGCCGGCGAGGTCTGGGCGAGCGGGCCGGCGGGCAGGTTTCCGTTGGCTGCGGCCGGGTCGCCGCGCTGTGGGGTCCGCGGCATCAACGCCAGGCCGCCGGTCACTGCGATGGCGGCCAGGCACACCACCGCGAGGGGGATCAGCCAGTACGGCCAGCGGGCGCGGCGCTGCGCGTCTTCTGCCCGGCCGTAGCCGTCATCGAGCCCGTCGATCTCCGGCGGCAGCCGCCGGTCCGGTGGCTCACCGTTGAAGCGCGGCGACCTGCTCGCCCACGGCCGCCTCGGCTGGCTCGGGGTCTGCGGTGGCTCACCGTTGAAGCGCAGGCTTTCGCTCACACTCTCCGGTGGCTCACCGTTGAAGCGCAACGGCTTCGCGGGCGGTCGCCGCGCCGGTTGGCTCGCGCCGTCCGGTGGCTCGCCGTTGAAGCGCAAGGGTTCGGTCGCGCCGTCCGGCGGCTCGCCGTTGAAGCGCAAGGGTTCGGTCGCGCGCTCGGTCGCGCCGTCCGGCGGCTCGCCGTTGAAGCGCAGCGGCTCGCCCCCGGTCTTCGGCATCGGTCGCTCGCGGTCGCGCACCCAGCCACCGACGCGGAACCGGTCGCGCGCCCGGCGGCTGCCCGGGTGCCCGTCACCGGGCTGCGCACCGCGCTGCTCGTCCTGCAAGTTGGCCCTCCCGGTACCACCGGGGGATTGTGGTTCGACCATCCGGCCGATGGTAGCGGTGCCATAAGAGCGACAGAACCCAGCAATCTGGTACGCCTATGACAAGCGAGCTTGACATCAACGCGGGTGACCTGGCATGGTTCGGTACCTGTCAAGCATGCTTGTCATTTGATATTGGCAGATCGCTTCGACGCAGCGGGAGGGGTCGAGTGCAGTTGGTGGTCACTGGAAACAAGGTGCGCGAGTTGCGGCTGGTACACGAGCTGTCACAGGCACAACTCGCCGATGCGATGGGGGTTTCCCGGCAGACAATCAACTCGATCGAAGTTGGACGATACACCCCATCGCTGCCCCTGGCCGTCGGGCTGGCCCGGTTCTTCCGGTCCACAGTGGAGCATGTGTTCCAGGTCGACGAAGAATGAAGAATGAGGTGCGCCGGTACCGCCGAAACCGGTAGTGGGAGCGGTATCCCGCCGACGTTCTGCTCCGCCGCTACGCGGCTGAGCCGGTGATGCGGTTGACGGACAAGCGCGCGTTTGCCGGGATACCCGCCGGGTAGCCCATGGCGGATTGCCTGCACCGGGCCGCTCGCGCGCTACCGGCGCGCGGACCTACCCGGCCGGGCGGAAACCGACGAGCAGGAGGGACGACGATGGACTACGATCAGTTCGTCGCGACCGTGGCACGCCGCTCGGGGCTGCCCAAGGAGGAAGCCGCCGACCTGGCACGCGCCACCCTGCGGGTACTGTCCGAGCGGCTCTCCGGCGGCGAGGCGGAGGACCTCGCGGCACAGCTGCCCAGGCCGCTGCAGTCCTGGCTGCGTACGCCCGTGGAGCAGGCGCGGCGGTTCGGTCTGGAGGAGTTCGTGATCCGGGTCAGCGACCGGGCCGACCTGGACGCCATCACCGCCTGGACCGGTGTGCGCGCGGTCCTGACCACCGTGCGGGACGCCGTCAGCGGTGGCGAGTTCGACGACATCATGGCGCAACTGCCGCGCGAGTTCGATGAGGTTCTGCAGGCCATCTGAGTTCTGCAGGCCATCTGAGACGGCCGAGGGCGGCGGCCACAGGTCTTTGCCGGCTCCGCCGGCGAACCAGGCCGTCGCCCTCGACCTGGCTCGGCCTCGCCGCTTAGCGGATCAGTGGCGGGTACGCCGGGGCCGCTCGCGCAGCTGCCGGTAGAGTGGCGTGGTCTCGGGTCATGCTGCGGTCGCCGGTACCGTCGCCCGACCACCACCGACAGCCGCGGCCGGGGATCGGTCTCGATCTCCCGGTTCTGCCAGCCCCATCCTGGTGCCAGTGCCACCAGGATGGGGCTGTTCGGGGATTCGGCGGTGTACGTCCACATGCGAGTGATAGATGTGGATGTTCTGACCAAGCAGTGACCAGACCAGCAGTGACAGACCAGCGGGAAAGCGCGCGGGTGGTCGATCAGCCCGACCAGTTTCCGGGCAGGTGCTCACCGCGCTCAACTGATGCAGCGAGCCGTCCTTGGCCAGCCGGCCCTCGACCCGCCGCTACCCTGACCAGCCGGTTATCCGGCGACCCGGTCGGCTGTAGACCCATCGAACGGTTGAGGTGACTAACGCTAGATAAGGAACAAATCGACCTCGCATGGTCGTGTCAGAATGACCGACACCGGTTACGCCATGACACTTGAACTCGATGACAACCGGTACG
>JAFMQQ010000426.1 GCA_017354595.1 Micromonosporaceae bacterium | reverse complement strand
GCTGGCGAACCATCCCAGCCTCAAGCCGCAGGCGTTCCTGCGCCACCTGGTACGCGCGGTGCTACCGCTGGGTGAGGGGCGGGTGCTGGATCCGTTCGCCGGATCGGGCTCGACGCTTGCGGCGGCCGAGGCGGTCGGGTACGAGAGCATCGGCGTCGAGCTGGATCCGCACTACGTTGAGATCGCCCGTACCGCGATACCCGCCCTCGCCGCACTCACCGTCTAATGTGGACTACCCCGGCTCGTCGGCGAGTTCGGCGACGGGTACGGTCGCCCAGCCGAGGCCGGGTGCGTGCACGACATCCTCGTACTCGAACTTGCCGGTCTTGGTGTATTCGCGCTCCCCCGTCAACCAGTAGGTGTGTATGGAGAGTCGCGGTTCGAGCTCGACGCGCCAGAAGTGCTCGATGCCGGCGCGGGCGTACTCCTCCGGCTTGTTGATCCGGTCGGCGGTCTTCGAGCCCGGGCTCATCACCTCGATCGCGAGCACCACCTGTTCCGGCTCGAACCGCGGTACCAGCTTGTTGTAGTCCTTTGCCTTGACTACCAATGCGTCGGGCACCCGGCGTAGATCGTCGGCGAGCCTTATCTCGACATGCCCGGTGACCCGCAGGTGCGGCGGCACCAGCCGGCGAAGCACGATCCGAAGCGCATCGCCGACATCCTCATGTAGTGGGCTGGGCGAAGCCATCATCTGCACGACCCCATCGACGAGCTCCCTCCGAAAGTCCGCGGGCAGCGCGTCGTACTCCTCGGGGCTGACCTCCCGGCCAATCGGCTCGATCTCGGGTGCCACGGTGACAGTCACTCGCCTTCTCCTCCCCCGTGTCGACATCTCAGGCTACGGCTCGCGCTCCTGATATGAATACCTGACCAGATGGCTGGATGTCTAGTCCTCACGCCGGCGGGAGTCGCCGGCACTCGACGAGACGAGAGGCTCAGCGGGCCGGGCTGGTCTCGCGTACCAGGGTGGCGATCCGCTCCGCCACCTCGCGCGCCACGTCGGCACTGGACGCCTCGACCATTACCCGCACCATCTGCTCGGTGCCGGACGGGCGCAGCAGCACCCGGCCGGTCTCGCCCAGCTCCGCGCTGGCCGCCGCGGCGGCCGCGGTGACCTCCGGCGCCTCGGCCGCTGCGTTCCGGTCCGCCACCGGTACGTTCACCAGAACCTGTGGCAGCTTGGTCACCACCGCGGCCAGCTCCGAGAGTGGCCGGCCGAGCGCCGCGACGCGGGCCAACAGATGCAGCCCGGTGAGCACCCCGTCGCCGGTGGTCGCGTGGGCCGGCATCACCACGTGGCCGCTCTGTTCGCCACCGAGGGCCAGGTTGGCCGCGCGCAGCGCCTCCAGCACGTACCGGTCGCCGACCCTGGTCTCCACCAGCCGTACCCCGGCCTCCTTCATGGCCAGCTTGAGGCCCAGGTTGCTCATCACCGTGGCGACCAGCGTGTCCTCGGCGAGCGTGCCCGCCTCCTTCATCGCCAGCGCGAGCACCGCCATGATCTGGTCGCCGTCGACCGTCTCCCCGTCGGCGGTCACCGCCAGGCACCGGTCCGCGTCACCGTCGTGCGCGATGCCCACCTGCGCGCCGTGCTCCCGTACCGCCTCGCGCAGCGACTCCAGGTGGGTCGAGCCGCACCCGTCGTTGATGTTGATGCCATCCGGTTCGGCATGGATCGCCACCACCTCGGCACCCGCCAACCGGTACGCCGCCGGGGCCACCTGGTACGCGGCGCCGTTGGCGCAGTCCACCACCACGCGCAGCCCGTCCAGCGGGTGCGGTACCGACTGCACCAGGTGCTTGACGTAGTGCTCGGCCCCGGCCGGCAGGTCCCGGACCCGGCCGACCCGGGCGCCGGTCGGCCGGACCCAACCGTCCACCCCGGCCGTCACCGCCGCCTCGATCCGCTCCTCAACCTCGTCCGGCAGCTTGTTGCCGCCGGCCGCGAAGAGCTTCACCCCGTTGTCCGGCATCGGGTTGTGCGAGGCCGAGATCATCACGCCCAGGTCCGCGGATACCTCACCCATCAGGTACGCCAGCCCGGGCGTCGGCAGGATACCCAGCCGCAGCACCCGGGCGCCGGCGCTGGCGAGCCCGGCGACCACAGCCGCCTCGAGCATCTCGCCGCTGGCCCGGGGGTCGCGACCGACCACTGCCACCGGTGGATGGGTACGGTCCTGCTCGGCGAGGGTACGGGCGGCCGCGACGGCGACCGCAAGCGCGAGCTCGGGTGTCAGCTCGGCGTTGGCCTGACCACGCACGCCATCCGTGCCGAACAGCTTGCCCACGTGGACGTCAGCGCTTCGAGTACTGCGGAGCCTTGCGCGCCTTCTTCAGGCCGTACTTCTTGCGCTCCTTGACCCGCGCGTCCCGGGTGAGGAAGCCGGCCTTCTTCAGCGGCGGCCGATCCTCCAGCTCGTACTCGCACAGTGCCCGGGCGATGGCCAGCCGAAGGGCGCCCGCCTGCCCGGTGATGCCGCCACCGCGCAGGTTGGCGAAGACGTCGAGGGCGCCGGCCTTCTCCACGGTCACCAACGGTTCGCGGATCAACTGCTGGTGCACCTTGCTCGGGAAGTACTGCTCGAGCGTCCGGCCGTTGAGCTTGAACTCGCCGGTGCCCGGGACCAGCCGGACCCGGACAATGGCCTCCTTGCGGCGCCCCACGGTCTGGATCGGGCGGTCGCCGCGGCGTGCCCGCGGGGTCGTCGTCGTCGCCGTGGTCGGCGCCGGGGTCTCCGCCAACGCGGCCGGGCTCGGGACGGTGGTCTCGGTCACTGGGCAACCTGCTTGATCTCGAACGGTACGGGCTGCTGCGCGGTGTGCGGATGCTCCGGGCCGGCGTACACCTTGAGCTTGCGGATGAGCTGCCGGCCCAGCCGGTTGTGCGGCAGCATGCCCTTGACGGCCAGCTCCACCGCCCGCTCCGGGCGCTTGGTCAGCAGCTCCTCGTACCCGACGGCGCGCAGCCCGCCCGGGTAGCCGGAGTGCCGGTAGGCCACCTTGGTCTGCCGCTTGTTGCCGGTCAGCGCGACCTTGGCGGCGTTGACCACGATGACGAAGTCGCCGGTGTCCACGTGCGGCGCGAAGGTCGGCTTGTGCTTGCCCCGCAACAGGGTCGCGGCGTGCGTCGCCAACCGGCCGAGCACGATGTCGGAGGCATCGATGACGTGCCAGCGACGCTCGATCTCGCCGACCTTGGGGCTGTACGTACCCACAGCGCTACCTTCTCTGATTTGCGATCTTCGCCGGCGCGAAATGCCAGGCGCAGCGGTCAAGGGTACCCGCTCGCGTACACCAGGGTCAAAACGGCCTGGCCTTCCGGCGGTCCGGCAATCGCCTGACTTCTTAGCAGGCCGGAAACACGCGGGTCGCCCGGATGAAACGGCACCAGTGCACGATCCCGACATGGCTCGTGTGGTGGCGCTCCCGCAACGGGGGGACACCGCACGGGTCCGAGATACGGTTGACACCTTGGTCGACATGTACCGGGTGCCTGACCGCGGCGGTTGCCTCTCCGCCACGGCGGTGCCCGGGAGCAGACCACCGGTGGGGAAAGGGACGGCCCCATCGGTGCACGCCGAGTTGGCCACTCGGCACGGGGAGCTGCGGTGTGTCGGGGCGGGGGAAGCGGCCGGGTGCGCCCGCGTCACCTGGGAGCGGATCGACGCGATCCAGCGCACGACCGGGCCGCTACCCGCGGACGACCGCCTTGGCATGCCGCAGCTCTACCCTCTTCCGGCCGGGCTATCCATGTGGCGCGCCCGGCCCGGCGCGCCCGTGGCCTGACCCGAGCGCCTGGCGGATCGGCGCATGACTATGAAGCCGCT
>JAFMQQ010000069.1 GCA_017354595.1 Micromonosporaceae bacterium | reverse complement strand
GCCGAGCGTGCCGAGGTTCCGTCCCAGCGTCCCCGCAGCGGCGCCGAATCGGCCTGGGCCGCATTCGCCCAGCCATGGCTGGACGAGAGCCCACCCGGGCCGCCGGTCCCATCCGTACCACCCGCCTCGGAAATGCCCGACGAGCCGGGCGGGCCCGACCTGGTAGGCGCACCCGACCGGTTCGGCCCACCGCCGGACGGACCCGGCGGCGTGATCCGGGCGACCGCCAGCGTCACCTCGGCTCCCCGGGCAAGCGCCGCCGAGGTGGAGGCGCTGCTCGGTCAGCAGAACCCACCCGGCTCCCGGGTGTACCGGTCCGGAACCGTATCGCCGGGCGCGTGGCCGGGCGGATTCTCCGCTGGGGAACCGCTGGACCCGGGGCAGCCGCAGCCGATCCAACCCCCGGAACCCAGCCCGGAGCCGCATCCCGGCCCTGGCCCGGCACCGGGGCCCGCGCCGACGCCGTTCCCAGAGCCGAGGCCGGTACCGCAGCCGCCGTTCCCGCCCGGGCCAGGGCCGGTGCCGCCGGTACCCGAGCCGACACCTCCCGGCCCGAACCGGCCGGCGCCACCACCACCGGTACCGCCACCGCCAAGCGGACAGGTACCCGCGAGTGCGTTGCCGAACTGGCCGCCACCGACCTCGATCACCGGCCCGAGACCGATAAGCCCGCCAGCCCCGCCCGGCCCGGTGAGCCCGGTGTCGCCGCCCGGCAGCCCGGTGCCGACCTCGCCGCAGTACGGCGAATGGGCGCGTGCCCAGGGCCAGCCGGGAGTGATACCGGCGCCACCCACGCCGCCGATCCACCCGGGGACGGTGTACGGCAGCCCGGTGGGCCAGCCCGGTGGGCCGCCGCCACCGGATCCAACCGGCCCGCCCGGCTACCCCGGCGCGCCGCCCGGTCCAACGGGTCCAGCCGGTCCGCCCGGCCCACCGTGGCAGAACCCGGGCGGTGAACAGGGGTTCGGCGGCCCACCCAGCTATCCCGGCGCGCCGCCGAACTTCGCCGGCGATCAGCCCGCTTATCCGGGCGGCCCGCCCGGCTACCCCGCCCAGGTCGGCCCGCCCGGCTACCCCACCGCCCAACCCACCGCCCAACCCGGCCCGCCCGGCTACCCCGGTGGTCCAGCCGGCTATCCTGGCGGCCCGCCCGGCTATCCCGGCGCCCCGCCCGATCCCCGGGGCGCACCACCCGGGAGTGAGCGTCAGGGTCGCGAGCGGCCGGGCGGCGAGCGTACCGGCGAGGAACCACCGGGGCAGTACTGGCCCGGTCAGCGCCACGCGGGTCCGCCCGCGTCAGGCCCGGAGTACTCGCGCGGCGGTCCCGGCCCGCTGCCGCACGACTCCAGTGGCTCGCTGACCGGGCACATCCTCCAGCAGGGCCGGCCGGATCGGACCAGTCCGGTGTCGCACCGCAACCGCACGGTCATCATCGTGCTGGTGGTCGTCGGCGTGCTCGCGGTACTCGGGGTACTCGGCGCCGTACTGGTGCTCTCCGGGAGACTGCCGTAGCGCGGTGAGGGCGGGTTGGTGCCGTGCCAGCTCGCCCCGCCGCGTGACAACACTCACTGTCCTGCGGGCAACGGCACGGTCTGGCCGTCCATAGAGGACGGTTGCAGGTTTGGCCGTGGCCGAACGCGGAATAGTACCGGCAAGCTGCCAAGTTGAGCGGTTTCTGCATTTCTGGGATCGCGTGGTTCGCCGGGTGTTAAATGAGGGTACGTCCAAAATCTGACGGGCCCAGCCCCCGGCCTGGTGGCCGGTGCGATCCGGCTTAGCCGGGCCGCACCCGAGCGCGGTGACAAACGAGGAGGGGGTCGTGGACACCGGAGATCGTCTGTTGACGCCCGGAGAGGTGGCGGCGCTGTTCCGGGTCGACCCGAAGACCGTCACCCGGTGGGCCGCCGCCGGGCGGATCGGCAGCATCCGTACTCCCGGCGGGCACCGCCGGTTCCGCGAGTCTGAGGTCCGGGCGCTGCTGGAGGGTGAAGGGCTGATCGAGCCGGACGAGAGGCCGGGCGGGGGTACGGCGGAGTCGACCAACCACCACGCCGGCCCCAACTCCCATCCGCACTAGCCGGCGGCTCGCGTTTCTTGTCGGTGGGTCGGGCTACCGTGTCGGGCAACACCAGCCGATGCGAGTGGAGAAAGCCATGACCACATTGCCGGACCGGCCCAACACCGCGCTGATCGTCATCGATGTACAGAACGGCGTCGTCGGCGAGGCGCACGAGCGTGACGCAGTCGTCGCGAACATCGCCGGCCTCGTGACCAGGGCTCGCCAGGAGGGGGTACCCGTCGTCTGGGTGCAACACTCCGACGACGGCCTTGCCCGAGGGAGCGACGACTGGCGGATCGTCCCCGAGCTGACGCCGGACGCGACCGAACCGCTGGTCGAGAAGCACTACGGCGACTCCTTCGAGGACACCACGCTGGAGAGCGAGCTGGCCGGCCTCGGCGTGGGTCGCCTGATCGTCACCGGGGCTGAGACCGACCAGTGCATCCGGTGCACGCTGCACGGCGCCTTCACCCGTGGCTACGACGCGACGCTGGTCAGCGACGCGCACACCACAGTGGACCTGACGTCATGGGGGGCGCCCCCGCCGGAGCAGGTGATCGCGCACACCAACCTCTACTGGAGCCACCAGGCGGCGCCCGGACGGACCGCCGGCACGGTCGAGGCGAAGGCCGTCGACTTCGGTGCGGGTTCTTAGTGGCCGGCCACTAGCCGGCGGCCGAACCGCCGCCCAGCTGCCCGCTCCAGCGGCGGAAGAGCGAATGCGGCACGCCGATCGCGTCCAGCACCTTGCCCGCCACGAAGTCGATGAGCTGGCCGGCGGTTGCCCCGGCCCCGGCGCCATAGAAGGCCGGAGCGGCGGGTAGCACGACCGCGCCGGCGTCGATCAGGGCGATCAGGTCCTGCAGGTGGCCGCGGGAGACCGGGGTTTCGCGCGGTACCACGACAACCCGGCGCCGCTCCTTGAGGTTCACCTCGGCGGCGCGCTGCAGCAGGTCCTTGGACAGGCCGATGGCGATACCCGCGCAGGCCGCGGTACTCGCCGGCACCACCACCATGCCGTGGGCCGGGTAGGAGCCGCTGCTCGGCCCGGCGGCCAGATCGCCGGCCGGCCAGTACCGCACGTCGGAGATCTCCCGCCCCAACCAGGCGGTGAGATCCTCCTTCCAGTGCCGGTCGCGCAGCGCGATGCCGGTCTCGTCGAGGATGGTCAGCCGGGCCGCCCGGGAGACGACCAGGTCGATCGGCTGCCCGGCGTCGAGCAGCCCGCCCAGCACCGCGGAGGCGTACGGCGCTCCGGAGGCGCCGGAGACTCCGACGATCCACGGCACCCTGGCCGCCTCGGCTCGGGGCCGGCCGGCCGCGGTCATCCCCGCATTGCCAGATCGGCCAGGGCGAAGGCGAACAGCACGATGCCCACGAAGCCGTTGGCGGTGAAGAAGGCGCGGTTGACCCGGGACAGGTCGGTGGGCGTGACGATCGCGTGCTCGTAGCAGAAGGCCGCGGCGGTCACCACCAGGCCCAGCCACCACAGCCAACCCAGCCCCACCAGTACCCCGAACCAGACGAAGAGCCCGAACGTCACCAGGTGCACCACGATCGATGCGCGCAGCGCGAACGGTACGCCGTAGCGGGCCGGTACGCTGCGCACGCCGATCTCCCGGTCGACCTGCGCGTCCTGCGTGGCGTAGATGAGGTCGAAGCCGCCGATCCACAGGCCGACCGCGGCGCCGAGTACCCAGGCCGGTGCCGAGCCACGGACCGTACCGGTGATGGCGAGCCAGGCGCCGACCGGCCCGACCAGTTGCGCCAGCGCCAGGAACGCGTGCGGCCAGTTGGTGAACCGCTTCGCGTAGGGGTACACCACCAGCGGTACCACCGCCAGCGGGGACAGCGCCAGGCACAACGGGTTGAGCAGCGCCGCCGCGCCGACGAAGACGACCAGGGCGATGGCCGCGCCGGCCCAGGCGGTCCGCAGCGATACCGCGCCGGTGACCAGTTCCCGGCTCTGGGTACGCGGATTGCGGGCGTCGATGTGCCGGTCGAGGATCCGGTTGGCGGCCATGGCGAAGGTACGGGCACCCACCATCGCCACCGTCACCAGAGCCAGGTCGCGCCAGTGCACCCCGCTGCCCAGCGCCCGCAGCGCGGCCGCTGCGGAGAGGTACGCGAACGGCAGCGCGAAGACGGAGTGCTCGACCCGCACCAGGTTCAGGAAGGCCCGGGTCGGTGCCAGTGCCTCTGTCACAGCCCGTACTCCTTCCATCGTTTGTCCACAGTGGATACAACGGCGGGTGACATGACCGCGGGGTCCGGCCAACCGCGGTGGTACCCCTCCGTGGGCAGCTTACGCGTCGCGTCGACGCCGGCCTTGCCGCCCCAGAACTGTTGGTACGACGCGTGGTCCAGGTGGTCCACGGGTCCCTGGGTGAGCAGCAGGTCGTGCGAGTAGTCGACGTTGCCGAAGGCGCGGAAGGCGACCTCATGGTAGTCGTGCGGGTCGCAGTCGGCGTCCACCACGACGATGAGCTTGCTGAGCGAGAGCAGATGGGCGCCCCAGATCGCGTTCATCACCTTCTGCGCCTGCTTCGGGTACCGCTTCTCGATGGCGACGATGAGGCAGTTGTGGAACACACCGGGCTCGGGCATCGCCAGGTCGACGATGTCCGGCACGAGCAGCTTGATCAGGGGCAGGAAGATGCGCTCGGTGGCGTGTCCGATCGGCCCGTCCTCCTGTGGCGGTTTGGACGTGATTATCGAGTGGTACACGGGATCCCGTTGCGTGGTAACGCATTCCACATGCAACGCGGGGAACGGCTCGACCGGTGTGTAGAAACCGGTGTGGTCGCCGAAGGGTCCCTCGGCCAGCCGTTCACCCGGCTCGACGTACCCCTCCAGCACGATCTGCGCGTGCGCCGGTACCTGCAACGGCACGGTGAGGCAATCCACCATCTCCACCCGCTCGCCGCGCAGGAACCCAGCGAACAGATACTCGTCGATCTCAGCCGGAAGCGGCGCGGTGGCCGCATAGCAGACCACCGGGTCGCAGCCGATCGCGACAGCGACCGGCAGCCGTTCGCCGCGCCGCTCGGCGACCGCGTGGTGTGCGGTGGAGTCCTTGTGGATCTGCCAATGCATGCCGAGCGTGCGCGAGTCGTGCTGCTGCAACCGGTACAGGCCCAGGTTGCGCTTGCCGGTCTCGGGATGGCGGGTGTGGGTGAGGCCGAAGTTGTGGAAGATGCCGCCGTCGGCGGGCCAGGTCTGCAGGCCCGGCAGCAGGCCGAGATCCACCTCCTTGTGCACGACCTCCTGGCACGGTGCGGTTCTCACCCTCTTCGGCGGTACCGACTTCAGCTGCAGCAGCTTGCCCAGCCCCTCGCGCAGCCCGGCCCAGCCGACGGGTAGCTCGGGGCGGACCAGGTCGCCGATCCGGGCACCGATCTCGTCCACGTCGGCCACGCCGAGCGCCATCGCCATCCGCTTGTCGGTGCCGAAGAGGTTGATGGCGACCGGCATGCCACCCCGGGTCGGCTTCTCGAACAGCAGCGCCGGGCCCCGCGCCCGTACGGTCCGGGAGACGATCTCGCTGATCTCCAGGGTCGGGTCGACCGGTACCCCGACCCGGTGCAGCTCGCCGGCGGCTTCCAGCGCCGCCAGGAACTGCTTCAGGTCGTCGTACGGGAACTTCGGCGCCATGGCGCCAGTGTGCCAAGTGGTCATGGCTCGGCATCGCCCGGGCCCTACCCTGCCGGATCGGCCCGGTTGCGGCCCCTACACCCGCCGGGCGCCGGCCACGGTCGGGCCCCGCCCGGCGGCACGCAGCTTCGGCGAGACACCGGCCGGGCCAGACACGTTTCCTGCTCCCGGGCCGGGTAGGGGCCCGGCCCGGGAACACGAGGTGCGGCGTCAGCCGCCCGGTTGCAGGTTGTACAACAGAGCACTGCCGGCCGGACCGGAGAGCCTGCGTTGCTGCCGTGCCTCTGCCGGGCTGGCCTGCTTGCTGGCGGCGCCGGTTGTCGACGGGTCGACGCCGACCTCGAAGGTACCGGCGACATCGACGGCCACGTTGATGGAGCCGTGCCAGTTGTAGATGTCGAACGCGTTCTGCGGGCTGAGCAGACTGAACGCCGTGTTGGCCACGGTCTGCCCGGTGGCCGGGTCCAGGTTGGAGACGACCGGCCGCGTTCCGCCGGCCGCCCACAGCGTCAGGTAGGTGTTGGCGGTCGGCTTGACCGCGGTGACGTTCAGCCCGAGCCCGACCGTGTTTGCCCCGGCCACCGTGCTCGGCGCGGTGACCGCTGCGGTGGTGTTGGCGGAGAGCGTACCGGCGCCCTGCCCGGTGCGGGTGTCCGCGATCCGGGTCGGGTTCAACGGGTGGAACCGCAACCCACCGGTGAGGCTGCTACCGCTGTCGTCATAGATGCCGAACACGTCGATGAGGATGTGCGTGGAGCCCGGCGAACCGTTGTAGACGGCGATCGACGGCATCCCGGAGCACTCCGGGATGATCCCGCACGGCGCCGCCGGTACGATCGCCATGTTCGCCACCGTGGCGCCCTTGACGTAGTTCAGTGTCGAGGCCAATGGCGGGTTGTCGAGTCCATTCCACGCGGTCAGGTACCCGGAGTTGGTCGGTGCGACCGCGGTGATATTGACCGCGAAGGCGCGGATGTGTGGGTTGTCGACATCGAGGTTCAGCCATACGATGGCGCCACCGTGTGGCGGGATCGGTGTGGGGAAGTCGATCCGACTGTCCAGCAGCCGGAACGGATCCGCCGGGAAGAACTGGCCACCCAGGCCGAGCGCCGGGATGTTGTCGTCGTTGTTGACGTAGAACCCGACTACGTCAGCGATCACCTGGACGCTGCCGAAGTTGTTGTAGATGTCCACCTTCCCGCCGGTACCCACGGGTACCGTGACCGCGTTCGCGCCGGTCCAGCTCTTCGGGAAGTTCAGGTTCGACGCCAGCGGCCGGGTGGTACCGGTGGGATAGGCGGTGAGGTACGAGCCGGCGGTCGGCCCGGTGACCGTCACGTTCATCACCACGGCACCGACTCCACTGGTCGGCACACCGGCCCTACCCGTTACCTGAAGATGCAACACACCACCGGAACCCAGCGCGGCCTTCGGTGCGCCGGTACCGTTGCGGGTGTCCAGGATCCGGGTCGGCGACACCGGGAAGAAGTTCCCGGCCGCACCGACCTTGCCGGCGACGGCCAGCGGTACCAGACGCTGCGTGGCCGCGGTGTTGTCCGGAATCACGAGGTTGCCAGACTGAGCGATTGTGGTGGCCGGATGCGCGACGACGCTTACGGTACAGGTCGCGCCGAACGCCAACGACTGCCTGGAACAGGTGTCCGCGGAGATCGAGAAAGCGTTGCTGTTGCTGACCGACGCGGCGCCCAGCACCAGGGGTGCGCTACCGGATGAGGTGAAGGTGACTGTCTGCGGTGCGACGGGCTGCCCGATGTCGACCGTGCCGAAATCGAGACCGGCAGGGCTACCGGTACCGGCGACGTAGTCGAGACTGGACTGGTACCGAAGCTCGCCGGTGATCGGGGTGCCTCTCCCCTCGCAGTCGAAGCTGTACGTCGCCGCCAAGGCGGTGATCGCCTGCGTGTCCGGGTCCTGGACGAGTTCCTTGACCGTTAGTGTCCCTGGCGCCAAGTTGCAGCCGGACGACCCGCGGATCATGTCCAGGGCGGCGTGGGTGGCGTCGCCCGTGCGCGCGGTCTGGTATGTCTGGCCGACCACGAACTGCCCGCCGGTCGGCGGCGCCATCTCGGCTCGCCAGGTGATGCCCGGCGTGACACCATCCGCCTCCAGGAAGATCGCTGTGGCCCCGTTGGTGGTTGCGGTGAAGGTTGCATTGCTGGAGTCGAGCACGACACTCTGCCCCGCCGGAAGCAGGCCGCTGGTACCCGCTCCGTCGACAGTGAAGGCGTCGAATGGCGCCACCGGCGCGGTCGCCGCGTGTGCCTCGGGTGCCAGCGTGATCGCTGAGGTGAGTGCCACGGCGGCGACGACTAACACACGTGAAAGACGCATAGAACTTCCCCCATGTCAGTGAGACGACGGCTGCACGCTACGCCCGCCGCCAGCGGCGGGCAAGGGTCGAATGGTCAGAACGGCGTGGTCCGAGCCTGGGCGCCGTAGTCCACATCGTACTGTGATCTCATCGCGCCCTACGCCTTGTAGACAGCCGTGGACGGTCACCGCCGCTACCGACCGGGCTGAGCAGGCTGGAGACCGAGGGCACCAGGCTCTGCGAAGTTGCCCGCGACATCCACCACCACGTTGGTGGTGCCGTTGGAGTTGAAAATGTCGAACGTGTTCTGGTCGCTCAGACCCGTGATGACGCCATTGGCGACGGTCTGGTGCGCGGCCGGGTTGAGACTGCTGACTGTGGGAGGAGGAAAGGCGCCGTTGAAGACGGTCAGGTAGGTGCCGGCCGCGCAGCCGGGGGTCGACGGGCCCTGGAGAAAGAAGAACGCGTGCGTCGCGTCCGGTGCGGGGTCTTCGGATTCGATCGAATATGTTCCGGCGGCGAAGTCGGTACCCGAGGGCGGTGCGGCTTGCGCCTGCCACCGACCAGCTGGGGTATCGGCCGCCAGCCGGAACAGCGGCAGGCTGGCCGACGAGTCGAGGCTGAAGGCGGCGTTGCTGTCGTCGAAGGCAACACTCCTGCCCACGCCGACCAGCCCGCCACCGTCCACAGTGAACGCGTCGAAGGGCCGGACGGGTGCGGCCGCCGCGTGGACTGCGGGACCTGGCAAGAGGGTGGCCGCGAGTGCCACCACCCCGACCGCGTAGACGCGCGAAAGCCGCATGGCACTCCCCCATGGATCAATGCCGACGGCAGCAAGCTACGCCGATTCACGGTCGTCAACAAGAGCCCGATCGGGCGTATGTCGGGCCGGCTGGCACCGGCGGTGGGACTACGAGACGCCAGCGTACGAGTGCAGGCCGGAGATGACCAGATTGACCCCGAAGAGGTTGACCATCATGGCGGCCCAGCCGAGCACCGCGATCCAGGTGGCGGTGGTTCGCTTGACGCTCGGCGTGGCGCGGGCGTGCAGGTAGCCGGCGTAAATCACCCAGGCGACAAAGGACCAGGTCTCCTTCGGGTCCCAGCCCCAGTACCGGCCCCACGCGGCCTCCGCCCAGATCGCGCCGCAGATGATGGCGAATGTCCACACCGGAAACGCGAACGCGTGCACCCGGAAGGTGATCCGCTCCAACCCGTCGGCGGCCGGCAGCCGGTCGCCGAGCGAGTACGGGAAGCGCCGCTTGCCGGCCTCGTACCCGGAACGCACCAGGGTCAGCGCGGCCGCGGCGAAGCCGACCAGCAGGATCCCGGATGCGGTCACCGCGGCGGTCACGTGGATTTTCAGCCAGTACGAGTTGAGTACCGGCTGCAGCGGCGACACCGAGGTGTAGAGCCGCATCCCATCGGTGCCGAGCAGCACCACCAGCACCAGGGTGACGAACAGGCCGAGCGGCCGGATCGTGGGGCGCCGCCACAGGATCGCCAGCCAGGCGGTGGCACCGACGAGGCAGACGGCGAGCACGAACTCGTACATGTTGCCCCACGGCACCCGGTGCGCGGCCAGCCCCCGGGTCACCACGGATCCAATGTGGACCAGCCAGGCGGCCACGGTGAGCCCGACCGCCGACCAGCCGGCGATCGCCGCCCACCGCGGGTCGGCGACGCCCGGCGCAGCGGCCGGCAGCT